>JAILRX010000041.1 GCA_024697985.1 Treponemataceae bacterium
TAGATTAAGGCCCCGCGGGCTTGAAACGAAACGAACGGTGCGTGAAAACGCGAGCAGTGCGGAGCGTTATAGCATGAGGCGCATGGACGCGCCGAAAGTGAGAGCAGGCGGCTTGAAGGGAGCAAACACGAAGTTTGCGAGCGGAAAGCAAGCCCTGGCGGGGGAGCTTAAAAAGACTTAATCAAACGATTAGGTCTTTTTTTTTGTATGGAACTGTTTAGATTAAGGCCCCGCGGGCTTGAAACGAAACGAACGGTGCGTGAAAACGCGAGCAGTGCGGAGCGTAAACGCGGGCTTGTATGGAAGAAAAATATGATTGGTGAAGAACGAGCGGAAAACGGAAAAAACATCAAATTGCAGGGTAGATGTAACTGCGCACAGGCAGTGATAAAAGCATATCAGGATAAGCTTTCTTTGGATGACGAAACCCTGATGAAAATCTCATCCGGCTTCGGTTCAGGAATGGGCGGCATGGAAGGAACCTGCGGTGCAATTTCTGGTGCCGTAATCGTTGCCGGCCTGCTTGCAAATGGCAGCGGAACCGGCCGTATCTCAAGAAGCGTGGTTTCAAAATTCAAGGAAAAATCAGGAGCCACCATCTGCAGGGATTTGAAAACTCCCGTAAATGGCAAGCCCCTTTGTGAATGTCCACAATGCGTTTATAACGCAATAGCAGCTCTTGAAGAAACTTTATCAGGAATGAACTGATTTTCGTACGAATTCGAGAACCTGCTGATTCACGTCTTTTTCTGAATATCCAAGAGTAACATCAATCATTTTATTCTGCAATTCCTCTGGAACTTCAGCCAGGCATTTCAAAATGCCAAAAATTGTTTTTTCTGATTTTTCATCATAATAGCAGTAGGCCCTTAAATTGCCTTCTTTGCTTGTTACGATTACGTTGATGTGTTCGCTGTCTGAACTCATGTAGTTTTGAACGGCAAGAGTCATTGCGATAAGGTGGATGCTGTCATTTTGGTTTTCATCGACGTGGATGTTGTAGGTGAGGATTTCATCCTGCTTATCCATCAGTTCTTCTTTTGTATTGATTTCATCGTAATATTTGATGAGCTTTTCGTCTTCTTCTTTAGTTGAAAAATAAATATTTGAAAATTTTTCGTCCATAAGGACCTCCAATTTATATTTTATAATATTTTTGAAAGAATTGAAAAGTAAAAAAAAGACCGCCTGAAATGAAAGTTTCATATTCGACGGTCAAATTTTTTTAGATCTGATTATCTAAAGATGATTACGAGAACCTGCGATACGATTACAACTGCTATCAATGAAATCGGGTAGGTTGATGCGTAGGCACCTGCAACTTTTTCTGTTCCAGAAGTCTGAATCAAGGTTCCAAGAGCCGGAGTTGATGTCATTCCTCCACAGATTGAACCAAGGTTGTTCAAAAGGTTCATCTTGAGAACATATTTTGCAAAGATAAATCCAATCAGCATTGGAACCATCGTCATGATGATTCCGTACAGGAAGTAAACCCACTGGAAGTATTTTACGAAACTTGCGCCACCGGCAACACCTGCACCAATCAGGAAGAGCATGAGTCCAAGTTCTCGGAAAACTTTGAGTGTAGACTGTTTTGGTGTGAATGAGATTTTTCCGATTCTTGAAAAATGTCCGAAAATCAACGAAAGAATGAGACATCCGCCTGTTGTGGTAAGACTGAAGTTTCCGATTTTTATTGAGCCAAGGATGATTCCAAAAACTGCTACGATAGAAAATGCGCAGAATCCGAATGGATCAAGTTCGATTTCGTTTCCCTTGAGTTTTGAAGGTGATTCAGGAGCGGTCTCAGAGAGCTTCTGTCGTTCAAGGTCCATATCAGCTTTTGAGAATTTAGGAACGAGCTGTACGAAAAGAACTACACCGATTACACCGAAGAGGTAGGCGATTCCGTGTCCAACGGCAACGATTGCTTCGTAATCAACCGGGCCACCCTGTGTTACAGTTGCTTTTGCTGCACTGAATGCCGGTGTTGATGTGAGCGAACCTGAAAGAAGACCTACGAGCATTGCTCCTGCTTCCTGCTTGTCGCGTCCGAAAACCTTTATGTCAAAAATCGTGCAGGCAGCACAGCTTAAGCCGCCTACGATTATGATTATCAATCCCAAAACAATGTATGATTTGAAGTTTTTCTTGAGGTCACCAAAAAAGCTTGGACCTGCAATAAAACCTACAGAAGTTACGAAAAGAATCAGTCCCAAATTTTCTACAATTTTAAGGGCACTTGAAACATAACTGGAACCTGCAATTTTCAGCTGATTTGCAAGAGGAGTGTACAAAAATGCTCCGTATAGCAAAGCGACAATGAAGACTCCGGCTGTTCCCAAAGAAACGCCTTTGATTGTGATTCTTCCAAGAAGGTATCCGACTCCAGCGATGGCGAATACACTAAAAACTAAAAAACTGACTGCCTTTATAGACAATATTCCACCAAATAGTATCATTTTCTAACCTCTGCAAACATTATAATGAATTGAAAAAAAACTTTATAGTGCTAAAATCGTTTAGATTGTGAATTTTTGAACAGCAAGCGCGTGCCAAATGTTTGCGGCGCGGCGGTTTGTTGCGAGTTGTGCCCGGCGTGCGTTCTGACGTGGCGGTTTGTTGCAAGTTGTGCCCGGCGTGCGTTCTGGCGCGGCGAACTGATGACGTCGCGCTGCAATTCCTGCTTTCTTGCGTTCACGGGTGAAATGTGCTAGTATTTTAGATATGGATATTTATGAAAAAAGAGAAGAACATGACGTCGAACTTAAACTTGTGGGTCGTCTTGATGCGGTAAATTCTGTTTTACTC
>JAILRX010000072.1 GCA_024697985.1 Treponemataceae bacterium
CTATGCACGTAGGGGGACTAGCGGATGCGGGTGCAAACAATTCATTCAGGGTTCTAATATGTTCACCCATTGTAGAGATCGACGGTTGGTTTATAGTTCGCAGGTTGTGATGAAAAGTTCTGTCAATCTCAGGATCAAATGGGGTTAACTTATCCCTTAATGACCTTCTACCATGCATACATTTTCCACAACTTAATTAGACTTGACTCCTACAATGAACGAAATCCTAAAAGAAGAGAAGGGCTAGACACAGATGACCACAACCAACACCACACAACAATTTGACCCTATTAGTCTTAGAACTAAGTGAGGTTTAGCAGCTTCTTAAATCTAGTTGCATAGAGATGTATCAGGTTAAAAAGTTCCTGAAATTCTCTCCTAGATTAGACAGCTCCTAATCTCCCTTTCAGATTAAGCTTGAGCTTACCAGTTAAGCAATCCAGTAATCAGTGACCAGGAAAGTCCCGGGGTGTGTGGTGGTGCCAGAAGGGATACACCGATACCACAATACCCCGTAACAGTTCTTACTGTTGTAAAACTTTCCTAGACATCACCAATTACTAAATTCTCACTGGAGTGGCTTTCAGCCGCTTCTCGATTTGCCTCCCCGGCAACGGCGCCAAAATTCTGTTCGTCCTTTCCTGTCTAACTAAAAATATGCTAGACAGATCGTTTTTAGAACCGACGAACAAAAGTTAAATTTAATTCTACTCTTACCTTTCCTACTCGAAGAATAGCGGTTGTAAGAGGTCGATCCACAGGGAGGCGATTGGAGTTGCATAAAAATTAGAACGTTCACTCGAATTTGAAATCGATTTTTGAATGATAAAAGAAAAATATTATTTTGAGGATGTTGAATGTTTTCTAATTGAAATTAACTAAAAGACAGGTACTTAGATTCGAAAAGCATTTATTTAATTAATCAAAAAAAGAGTTTTGGCATAAATTAAAATAGAGGACACTAAGAAGATTGAAGCCTGAAACATAAATTTCATAAAAGAAAATTAAATATATTGCATCAAAGAAAAATTAAAAGATTGCATAATTTGAAGAACGTAGATTAAAAACAGAAATTACAACTTTAGCATGAATAAAACTAAAAATCCCAAAACACTTGCTCTCAAATAAAAACTCTTAATAAAACAAAAAAAAGAAAACTAAAGAAAAAAAACAAACAGAATATGCTCTGTTTTCAAAAGAGAAAACAGAGCATTTCTCTTCTTTTTCCTTGGACCAGCCCCAACCGAGCACACCCCCTCCTCTTCCTCCTTCTCCTTTTATAGCCGCGGACGGACTGGAATCGGAAGGTGATGGCAGACGCGGTGAGGACGCGGGGAGGAGTCGATCACGGATGAGATCCGGGCGGAAGCTTCGTGGACGGCTGCTGGGAGCTGAAGCGGAAGGTGGGGACGCGGATCCGGGCGCTGGGAGGTGCCGATCACGGAAGAGCTGGCACGGACGCTTGGATGCGGAGGAATTCGGACGGGCTGATGCGGAAGGAAGGCGTGAACCTGCTTCTTTGGGCCACGGATGCGGGATCGCTGGGAGGTGAATCGCCCGGGATTGCATGGAAGCGGAAGGTGGGCTGATGCGGAAGGAAGGAGGCGCTGGGATCTTCCTTCACGGACGCGGGATCTGTGGAGGGTGCCGTGGGATGCTTGAAGATGGCGGCCTGATCACAGCACGGGATCACGGAGAAGGGAGTCGTCCGGGCTCTTTGCTGGGAGGAGGCGTGGATCACGGGATCGCTGGGCGGATTGCGGAGGAGGGATTCCGGGAGGACGTGGATCCGTGGGTGCAGAGGCGGGATGAGAAGCGACTTGCTAATTTGGGAGGCTTGGAAGAGGGGCTGGCTGGCTGCTGGATCGACGGGAGGAAGAAGAACTTGACGCATGATCGCTAGGGATCTTCATTTGCTTGAAATCCGGAATGGCAGCTGGTCTGCAATGGAGTTACGGGCTGAAGAAGCTGCTGGGAGGAAGAAGAACAGTGAACACCCTATTAAAAAAAAAAAAAGTTCCCGTAACACTGTTCATATAAATAGTGTTTTCCCGTAACACTATTCATATGAACAG
>JAILRX010000116.1 GCA_024697985.1 Treponemataceae bacterium
GTACAAAGCACCGAGTGCGTGAGCGACTGCGTGAACATATCCAACAAAGTTGTTCGTGAAAGCAACGCCTGCATAATAAGATGCCAAAAGCATGTTTTCGCGTGCCTTAACGTTTTTTCCATCCTCGTAAACTACAGGAAGGTTTTCGTAAATCATTTTTACAGCATCGAGCGCGTTTCGTTTTACGAAAGGTGATGCAAAACGATTCGTGTAGGCTTCTACGGCATGTGTGAGCGCATCCATACCGGTAGCCGCCGTAATTGCAGGCGGAAGACTTGTCGTCAAAAGCGGGTCCAGGACAGCGCATTTTGGAACGAGACAAGGATCGCTAACGGCATATTTGTAGTGAACGCCGTCAACCGTGTCGGTTACGACTGATGCAACCGTAACTTCACTTCCGGTTCCGGCTGTAGTTGGAACGGCATAAAAGTCCGGGAGCTGCCTGTTTATTTTGAGCATTCCGCGCATCTGTCGGATGGTAAGTTTCGGTCGGACGATTCGTGCGGCGGCGGCCTTGGAACAGTCGATTACGCTTCCGCCTCCGATGGCAACAATTGCCTGGCATCCGCCTTCAAGATATGCGTTTCTGGCTTTTTCTACGCTTTCGATTGTAGGGTCAGGAGTAACATCAGTAAAAATTACAGTCTTGATTCCAGCCTGTTCGAGCCGGCTGAAAAAATCTGCCAAGGTTCCACGCTTTATGAAACCAGGAGTAGTCGAGATAAAGACGCTTGTTTTTCCGCTGTCTTTCAAAAAATCAATAATCTTATAAAGACTATTTTCCCCTACGACAAGCTCGTGCTTTTTCTTTTCAAGGATTCTTGTTACACGGCTCATGCAAAATTGGGAAACTCTGTACAAACTTTTCATTGTAAACCCCCTAACTCGTGAAACTCTATTCACGACAATACTTTAATGATTCAAATATAGAACAATATCATTTTTTTTGCTATAATTTTGATTGAAATATAAAACATTTATACGGAGTTTTCTATGAAAAAACGAGCTCTCATGAGCGTATTTGTTAAAGATGGAATTTTGGATTTAGCACAATATTTGATCAGTGCTGATTGGGAAATCCTTTCAACTGGCGGAACTGCCAAATATCTTACAAGCAACGGAATTCCGGTTACTGATGTAAGTTCTGTTACAGGCTTCCCAGAGTGTCTGGACGGTCGAGTAAAGACCCTTCACCCAAAAATTCATGCAGGAATTCTTGCCATTCGCGACAACGAAGAACACATGAAAACTCTTAAAGAACTGGATGTTACGCCAATCGATTTGATCTGCGTAAACCTCTATCCATTTTTTGAAAAAGTTCAGGCTGGACTCAAATTCGAAGAGACAGTTGAATTCATCGATATTGGCGGACCTACAATGATCAGGGCAGCTGCCAAAAACTATCAGGACGTAATCGTTTTGACAGACCCTGCTGACTATGACGAAGTTCTTTCAGGACTTAAAGCCGGAAACGTTTCAATCGAAACAAAACGACGACTTGCAGGAAAAGTTTTCAACCTTACATCAGCTTATGACGCTGCAGTTTCACGATTCATGCTCGGCGGCGACAATCCTGCAGAAAACGACCTTCAGCAGTACTACACAATGCCACTTGCAAAATCACAGGAACTCCGCTACGGAGAAAACGCACATCAGAAAGCAGCACTTTATCTTACAAAAGACCACGTCGGAGCTTTTGGCGGAATGAAACAGCTTCAGGGCAAGGAACTTTCTTACAACAACATCCGCGACCTTGATGTAGCATGGAAAGCAGTAAGCGCATTCAACAAGTTTGCACGAAACGCTTCAAGCGTAAGCGGAACAGACTATTCTGAATATCAGGGAATCATCTGCGGAAAAGACGCTGATGGAAACAAGGCCTGCCCAAGCGGAAAACCTGTTACAGCTAATTTCGATTCAGCTTCATCATCAGTATTCACAATCGCACTCAAGCACAACACTCCATGCGGAGCTTCCCTTGGAAAAACAGTTCTTGAAAGCTACACAAACACATACAACTGTGACCCGGTTTCAATTTTTGGTGGAATCATCGGATGTTCAGCAATCATCGACAAAGATGCCGCTGAAGAAATGGTAAAATGCTTCCTCGAAGTAATCGTTGCTCCAGGCTTTACTGATGAAGCCCTCGAAGTTTTCGCTGCAAAGAAAAACCTCAGACTTATCACAGCTACAGTTGAAGCTACAGAATATTTTGACACGATGAGCGTTGACGGCGGCCTTTTGGTTCAGAGCCGAGACAACGTGCTTTTTGAAAAATGGGACATCGTAACAAAGGCAAAACCAACTCAGGCACAGATTGATGAAATGGCTTTCGGAATGACAGTCGGAATGTTCGCTAAATCAAATGCCATCATCGTTGTAAAAGACAAGGCTGCAATCGGAATCGGATGCGGACAGACCAACCGAATCTGGGCTGCAGGACAGGCACTTGAAAGAGCAAAAGAAGTTACAGACCGAGAAGGAAAATCTCAGGCTGAAGTTCTTGTAAGTGATGCATTCTTCCCATTCGCTGACTGCGTTGAAAAGGCAAACGAATTCGGAATCAAGGCCATCGTTCAGCCAGGCGGTTCAATCCGTGACCAGGAATCAATTGATGCCTGCAACAAATACGGAATCGCAATGGTATTCACCGGCACAAGACACTTCAAACATTAATGTTGCCGATGCAACATTAATGTTTGTTTAAATTTCTGTATATGCATACAGAAATTTGACATTAAAGTACAGAATTAAAAGTTGAAACTTTTAATTCTGCTTGCAATGTTGCCGATGCAACATTAATGTTTATTTAAATATCGTGCGCTAACCGCTCACGATATTTGTACAATAAAGTACCAATCGAAAGTTGAAACTTTCGATTGGTTGCGTGAGCGCACGCGCGGGGGTGCGCGTTGCATCTCCACAATCATTTTTAATAAGATGGGAGCAATCTTCCTATGCTTTACTATTTAGGCACATTGATACAAGAATCTTTCGGACCGGCAAGACTTTTAACGTCTTATGCCGTACTGATTTCACTTTCGTTGTTTTTTGGCTTTTTGATCACCTTTTTGCTTTTGCCAAAATTCTACAAATTTTTGCCATCAGACCGCGGACGTGAGTTCACGCTTAAAGACAATGCTGAAGCTGCAAAGGGCAAGCCAACCGGAAGCGGTGTTGTTTTCATCACCTTCTTCGTGCTGACAGTTCTGCTTTTCGTAAAAGTTGACCTGCAACAGGCTTCGATTTTGGTTTTGACCTGGCTTTGCATGCTCACCGGCTACCTTGACGACCGTTCAGTTAAAGGATGGGGCGAATACAGAAAGGCCATCCTCGACTTGATTATCTGTGTTGCAGCAAGTTTTGCGCTCTATTATTTCAACGAAAACGTGCACAACGGAAAGCCGATTCAGTTCTGGCTTCCGTTCACGACAAAACTTTTTAATATTCCGGCCTGGCTTTACATCCTGATTTCGACAGTCATGCTTTGGGTTTCCATCAATATCACAAACTGTTCTGATGGCGTCGACGGACTTTCAAGTACGCTCGCACTCATCGGACTTATCGCGATGGGCGTGATTTTCTACTTCATTCTTGGCCACAAGGAAATTTCAGCTTACCTTCTCGTTCCTCATTTGAATGACGGAGCAAGCTGGGGTCTGATGGTTTTCACTTTGGTCGGAATTCTGATGGGCTATCTTTGGCACAATGCGTTCCCAAGTTCAGTCCTGATGGGCGATGCCGGAAGCCGAGCAATCGGGTTTTTCATCGGTGTATGCGTAATGGTCAGCGGAAACCCGCTTTTGATTTTGATTACATCAACCATTTTCTTCATCAACGGAGGAATGGGTCTTTTGAAGGTTTTCCTCCTCAGATTCTTCAAAATCAAGATTTTCGCAAACGTACGCTTCCCTCTGCACGATCATTTTAGAAAAGTTAAAAACTGGTCCCCAACCCAGGTTTTGATTAAATTCATGATCCTTCAGATTTTGATCACAATGGCCCTGACAGGAATCATGTTCAAAGTCCGATAAAACTGAAAAAAAAAGGCCTGAGGCTTTTGCTTTGAAAAGTCTCAGGCTGATTTACTGACTCTAGTATTTGTTATACATATGCGGTCAGCTTCCCTGTATTGTGCAGGGATTTTAATAAAATTAACGAATATCTTTAATAATAATTAAAGATCATCCTCATTTACTGCACTTCGTTTCTTCATATAATGCAAATTTTTTTTCAAAAAGAGATTTAACTTCTTCGATGGAAAGACCAGAAAAATTCACGACCTGTTCGATAGAAAGTCCACCGTCGAGCATTTTCTTGGCACTCTCAATTTTTGCATTATGACTGCCTTGTTCGATACCAGCTTGTTTCCCGTTTTCAAAATCATAAGTGCGCTGTCTTTCCCATTCCATAAACTGCCTCTTATACTGAATATTCTTCTTGGCATCTTCTGTAAGTCGTGCAATGCGGTCTGTAAAATCGTCCGAACTCTTGTTCGCCAGAACAAGCTTAAAAAATGCCTTCTGATCTTCTTTCAGCATTTTATCACAGTTTTGTGCAATGAAAAAGTATTTTAGAGCCCGGTCCTCCAATGAGATTTTCGTATCCTGTCTGCACAGATGTTCGAAAGTATATATTGGCAATCCTTTTTCGAAAATATCATCAAGACAGATAAACACAATAAAAGAATTTTTCATTTCCTTGTACATCTGCCCAGATTTGAGCGAATCCACATCCATAACGCCCTGATAGTATCGAGCACGTTCAGGCAGTTCTTTTGTATCAGTTGCTTGCATTTCTAAATCAAAAATCTCGTTTTCGTTCTTACCGTACACATCAAGACGGATTCCTTTGCTCTCATAATCAACGATGATTTCGTCCTCTTGTCTGATTTCGATGTGGTCAATTTCCATTTCCAAAAGAATTTCCAGAACCCGTTTGCACACATCAGGATTGTCGTGCATTACCTTATAAAATAGAAAGTTGTTCGCTAGAGTAGCCTGTTCCCATTTTTCCTCAGGTGTAAGTTGATGTTCATTTTTAATAGTTTTTTCCATACATAATAATTATTGTCAGAAAAATTAAATTTGAAGCAATTTTCTTAGAGAAAACTTCCCCTCTTTCGCGAAACTGCCATCGACCGGCATTGATATTTTAAACTAGTAGAAAACTTCGCTATAAAAAGATATAATCAATATGGAAATACGTGATTTTCAATCCGGGCACACAAGGATTTTTTATGAGTAATGAAAAAGAAAATATAAATACAATTCAATTTGGAACCAAAGTTTTTAACAACTCCAAAATGAAAAAGTATTTTGCTGGCAATGTTTATTCTTCTCTCAAAAAGACAATCGAAGAAGGCAAGCCTTTAGACATCAATCTTGCAAACGAAATTGCTGAAGGGATGAAACAATGGGCTTTGGAAAACGGATGCACACACTATTGCCACTGGTTCCAGCCGATGACAGGAATCACCGCCGAAAAACACGACAGTTTCATCACAAACAAAATCAGTGAAGACGGAAAAGTCCTGATGGACTTCCGAGGAAAAGAGCTTATCAAAGGTGAAGGTGATGGCTCTTCTTTCCCAAGCGGCGGCCTTCGCGCAACCTTCGAGGCCAGAGGATACACAGCCTGGGACCCGACATCCTACGCATTCATCAAAGACACGACCTTATATATTCCAACCGTTTTCTGTTCTTACGACGGAAGCTCATTAGACAAGAAAACTCCGCTCCTTAAATCGATGAAGGCCCTGGATATCCAGACCAAACGGCTTCTTAAACTTTTCGGAAAGGACGTAAAGAAGGTAACTTCTTCTGTCGGACCGGAACAGGAATATTTTTTAATTGATAAAGAACTTTTCAAGAAACGAAAGGACCTGATTTTCTGCAACCGAACGCTTTTTGGCGCAAAGGCACCTAAGGGTCAGGAACTTGAGGATCACTATTACGGACAAATAAAACCTCGCGTTGCTGAATTCATGAAAGACTTGGACCAGGAACT
>JAILRX010000169.1 GCA_024697985.1 Treponemataceae bacterium
TCCAGGACAGGCCAGAAGTTCCATGAAAAGCGGTTCTGTAAGTTCGTTTTCCTTCAGGTTGATGAGCGCATCTTCGATCTGGGCAATTCCCGAAATCGTGATTGAATTGAAATTGCTGTTTTTCGTGTACTTTTTGCACGCACCGATCATTCCGCCGTCGACAGGGTAAAGTACGCCCTTGGCAGCACGGAACGGCACGAAATCCAGGGCCGTCGTCGTGTTTGTGCCAGCCGTCGTCATGTTTGTGCCGGCCGTCGTCGCGCCTGTCGCGCCCTGACCTGTCGCGCCCGCGCTCATCTCGAACGCAGACATCTCGGACGCAGACATCTCGCCCGCGCTCATCTCGGACGCGCGGATGTTTTCTTCCTCGAACCATCGCTTGAGGTCGTTGAACGTGAGCGAACAGTCTATCGAATCCCAGGTATCGGCCTCGCGCTTTTTTGCGATGCACGGCCCGATAAAAACTATTCCAATATCGTTTCCGTAGTATTTTTTGAGGAACCTCGAGTGAGCCAAAAGAGGAGAGGCGCGGTCAGTAATGTAGCGGGCAAATTCGGGCCGATACAGCTTGATGAACTCGACGACAGCCGGGCACGCCGAGGACAAAAACAGCATTTGCCCGCGGCCGGTGCTTTCGAGAGCGCTTTTTTTGCAGCCGGCATCAAAAGACTCGCCGGCACTATTGTTGCAGCCGGCACTATTGTCGCAACCGGCACCTTCCGTCCCGCCAGCATCTGCCGTCGCACACGCGGCTTCCAGGTCCTGCGCTATCTGTGCAGACACGAAGTCCGCGCCCAAAGCCGTTTCGGAAACGCCTGTAAATCCCAGTTTTTTGAGGGCCGCAACTATCTGGCCGCTCGTAAAATCCGGAAACTCAGACGCAAAAGACGGTGCGAGGGAAACAAAAACACGGCTTTTCATCTTCAAAATCTGTTTTGCCATGCTCAAATCGTTTCGGATTCTCTTTGCATGAGAAGGACATTTGATTACGCAGGTTCCGCACATGATGCACATTTCAGGTATGATTTTTGCGTGTCCGTTTTCAACTGAAATCGCTTTTACAGGACACTGTCTGATACATTTGTAGCAGTCCTGACATTCAGTCTGTTCGGTAAAAATAGGATAGATAAAATTCATTTTTCAATTCCCAGCTCGTGCGCGAGCAATAACGGAAGACTATCAGGATTTATATCTGAAAAAAGTTTTCCATCAATTCGGATATTAGGGCCATTTTTGCATTCAGATTCGCAAAGACATCCTCTAACCGTTACATCAGTGTTCAAATTATTTTCTTGTATAAATTTTTGGACTATTTCAGCGCTTTTTGCGTTTCCCCGGCTGAAACAGGAACTTCCCATACAAACTACTATCTCATGCATAGATAAAATTTTAGAACATTTTCCAATCAAGTCAACCTATCTTTTTTATAGGTATATATTGATATTTCATATCCTAAGTGATAAACTCGAAAACATGACATACAGCGCATTAGATTTGCCAAAAGCCGGTGACACAGTCGTAGTCGGTTTAAGTGGCGGAGTTGATTCAACTTTAACCGCATTATTATTGAAAGAAAAAGGATGCCACGTTATCGGTGTCACGATGAGCCTCTGGGACGGCAAGCTTCCCGAACTTCAGGAAGGCAAAATTTTGCGCGAGTCCTGCTACGGACCAGGTGAAAACGAAAACATCGAGCAGTGCAAAAAATTCTGCGCAGAACAGAACATCGAATATCACGTGATTGATGTAAAAGAAGATTACAAAAATCAGGTCCTGGAATATTTCAAATCAGAATACCGAAACGGAAGGACACCAAATCCTTGCATCCGCTGCAACCGATACATCAAATTCGGAGCCTTGCTTTCGGGCATCCAAAAACTGAACATTGATTACGACTTTTTTTGCACGGGCCATTACGCAAAAATCGTGCGTCCGGATCAGGGAATTTACGGCTCTGACAAGCGTCCCTGCATGATACACACAGCCCTCGATCTTACCAAAGACCAGACTTATTTCATCTCAAGAGTGCCTTCAAGCGTTCTGGAAAAGGTGCGCTTCCCACTTGCCGAGTTTTCCAAAGCCGAAGTTTTCGAACTTGCAAGAAAGGCAAATCTTTCGGCCGCTGACCGCGAAGAAAGTCAGGATTTCGTGCCGCCAGAATATTTTGACATGCTTTTTTCTGACAAACCGAGCGTTCCTGGAAACATCATAGATTTGGATGGGAAAGTTTTGGGAAAACATCGTGGAATCGAGCATTACACAATCGGACAGCGCCGTGGACTTGGGGTAAGTTCTCCAAAGCCTCTTTACGTTCATTCAATTGATGCCGTAAACAATCTTGTCGTACTTGCGTCGAATGAAGACTTGAATGCGGAAGGCCTTATCGCAGACGATTTTGTTTGGCCAGGTGATGTAGAACCAACTTCAGAATATGCAGATAAATATGACATTTTTGTCAAGATTAGACTTGCTTCAAAACCTGTCAAAGCTAAACTTGAAAAGATAAATTATGACAAACCTGACATTAAATATGACAATTTTCATGGTCAGGCTTGGCGTGTCATATTTGAAGAGCCGCAAAGAGCTGTCGCACCAGGACAAAGTGTTGTCATATATGACAATAATGTCATAATTGGAAGCGGAATTATAGTGTCAGCTATTCAGTAAATATGTCACAAAATGCTTCAAGGTTTTCAACTGTCATAATTGTCATATTTTCAGTTGTCTTATTTGGAGCAATCTTGTCAGGAATCATGACAACAGGAATACCTGCGTCAAAGGCACTTTTAATGCCGTTCGGACTGTCCTCGACTGCGATACATTCTTCAGGTTTCAAGTTTAATTCACTGCAGGCCTTAAGATAGATTTCCGGATCTGGCTTGCTGTTGCTGACCATATCACCTGTAATCATCACTTCAAAATAATCTATAAGGCCGACATTCGTAAGCTGTCTGTGCACAGGTTCTCCACGCGTACTGCTGGCAAGTGCAAGGACAAATTTTTTGCCCAAAAATTCCAAAGCTTCCTTTGCATAGTACATCAATTCGATGCCCTCTTTTTCTTCGACCTCGTAAAAGATTTCGTGAGTCCGCTGCATGAAAAGCTCAACATCAAGCTGGAAGTTTGAATCAGGTTTGCAATAAAGTTGATTTAGGATTTTTTTCGTTTCGATTTTTGTTGTTCCGCGGCATTTTTCAAGACCTTCACTGATGTCCAGAAGTCCCTGCTCACTTGCTGCCTTTTCCCAGGCATAGTCGCAGATGCTTTCGCTGTCGAGCAAAACACCATCCATGTCAAAAATAATTGCCTTGGTTTTACTGATAATCTGTGAAATGTCTTTTGTCATTTTTCTGCCTTAAATTTACTATTCACGGACGCTTTTTTTATCAACAAGCTCAAACCTGTATTTTTGCGCCACATCAGGATATTTTGCCCTATCAACTTCACTCAAAAAGCTTTCAATCGGACGAACCCAGAGTTTGCCCTCGCCATAAAGGCTCCGATAAATCACGAGCTCTCCGCCAGTTTCACAGTCATAGCCGATATCCTGCACCAGATACAAATCGCCCTTGAAGTGCCTGTAAATCCGGTTAATTTTTACCTTATCGTTATTCATTATTTTTCTTTCCGATTTTCTTGAAGAATGGCATAAATATCAGAATGAAAAGGTAGGCAACGCCGACACTTGAAAAAACGCCGATCACCAAATCCAGAACGAAATTTCCCTGACCGACAACATCTTTTCCCGGCATCAAATAGTTGAAAAACACCATCGGAATTGTCATAAGCGGCGTAAAAATTGCGTCCGTTATCAGAGAAAGGAGCATATGTGTCGGAAATGAATCCGGCTTGAAGTTGTGACGTCGGCATTCTGAAGCAAAAATCAGGTCGAAAGGAACTACAAGACCGATGACAATGCCGATTACAAGGCTTATTCCAAAACAGACGGCAATATTATAAAAAGGATAGCGGCCCAACAAAATCGTGTTAAAAACCGTCAACACAACGCTCAAAACGATTCCGAGGCAAAGATAGGCCCCAGTATTAAACTTTTTTGTTTTCATTTTTCACCTGCTTCTACATATTTTTTAAGCATTACGGCTGCGACTTTCGGATTTGTTATTACTGACGGGCCTGAAATACATCCGCCTTCGCACGCCATAACCTCAACAAGGTTCGGAGTTGTTTCTGTATATGGAAGTTCGCCAGACTGGATTTTTCCAAAATTGGCAAGCTGCTTCATACCGTCTTTTGAAAGCCCATTGATGACTGTCGGTTTCAAAATCTCAGGATTCTTGAGCCTTACTCGAACAGCTTCGGCAACACCGCCTGAAATGGCAAAATTTCGGCCGGTCGCCGTCGGTGTTACATCACTTGGAACTGATTCTGCCTTGGCAACATCAATTTCCTTGGCCATAAAGAACGCACCCATCTCCTCGACAGAAAGTACGTAATCAACCAAATCATCATCCATACCTTCACGGCGCTTTGCAAGACATGGCCCGATAAAAACAGTCACGCAATCAGGATCTTCTTTTTTGGCAAGCTCGGCAGTATAGTGCATCGGACTTTTTGTATCCGAAACGCAAGGCTTTAGCAAAGGCACATGGATGTTTACCGCCCTTACATAGGCTGAGCAGCAAGAAGTCGTCATAAGTTTATCACCACGCTCCATTCGCTCGGTAAATTCGGCCGCTTCCTTATCGGCCGTGATGTCTGCTCCAATTGCAACTTCCTTTACGCCAGTAAATCCGCACTGTAAAAGGGCGCCTTCAAGCTGGCCAGGATTAGCCCTGAACTGACTTGCGATTGCCGGTGCATAAAGCGCCACTACATTTTTTCCAGCCATGATGTGCTTGATGACATCAACCAGCTGACTTTTATCCATCATAGCGCCGAACGGACATTCTCGCATACAACTTCCGCAGAAAATACATTTGTCGTAATCGATTACTTCCTTGCCGTCTTCGTTTTTCTGGATGGCGCCAACCGGACAGGCTTCTTCACAAGGAACTGGAATTCTGATGATGGCATGATAAGGGCAGTTCTGCATGCAAAGGCCGCAGTTTACGCACAATTCCTCATCAATTTTTGCCCTGCCGTTTTGAATTGATATGGCTTTTCGTCCGCAGTTCATCATACAAGGTCGGGCAAGACAGGCCTGACAGGCATTGGTGACCATATAGTGGGTTTTTACACAGGCATTGCACGCTTCCTGAAGAACAGTCAGCATCGGCCAGGACGGCTTTTTTCGTTCCAAGGCTTCTGTGGCATATTCTGAAAGCGGTTTTTCCTCATCATAATCGTGAAGGCTGTGACCAAGACGAGCGATTACACGCTGACGCACGATTTCTCGGTCGTGAAAAATACAACATCGGATTGGCTTGCTTCCCCGAGGAATAATTTCCTGCGGGATTTTATCAACATATTCAGCCAGATTTCCGCTTAGCTGCGCACGGGCAATCTTAACCAAAATCGAACGTTTAACGTTAGATGCATTATTATTTATATTTAACATAAATTAGATTCCCTGATAGATTTTTTGAACAGTTTCGAATAAAGAATTGAGAGTAACTTTTTCAAGTGATTTTCCGTTAACTATAACGAACGGCGATTTTTCTTCTCCGCAATTTCGGCATTTATCCATGCAATTGATTGCTTCGATTTCAACGCTATCCTTCATTTCATCGGGCAAAATATCAGGTAACAATAAGAGTTCCGAACCACCCATCACAAAACAGGTCGTCCCAGAGCAGATCTGCACTTTAATTTTTTTCATTTGATGTTTCTCCGTAACTATATATTAGAGCATCAAAGAAAAGTAAGCAAGTTGAGGGTTGGGTGCAAATAAAATGAGAAAGGTTAGAGACTATGCTCTAGGAGAAAATTCTATTCCTTATTGTCTTTTTTTGTATCAAAATATTTTCGATAATAAATATCGGAAATAGACAAAGTATGAGCTCCATCGCGATATGAACCTTCTACTTGTGCATACAAATTTTCATGAAATTCATTTTGTGTTTTTGTTATATCTTCTACTTGAATTCGTAATGACATATTATCCAAAAATAAAATAAAAATTAATACTAAGGCTATTGATAATAATACTTTTACAGCAACACTTGTCTTTTGTTTTATTGGTTTACATTACTGGCAACGCATCAAGTTTTTTTATGCTTTGTTAACCATTTTTTAATATCAGTTTTATCCATCTTTCCAGAAGCTGCAGAAAGTCCAAATTCAATTAATTCTTCTTGAGAATAAATAGTTTGTTCACCATTAATTTTCAAAAATAAAAGCGTTAGATGCACACCTATCCTTTTATTACCATCAATAAAAGGATGATTTTTTATTAACGAAAAACATAATTGAGCTGCTTTATCATAAATATCCGGGTAAAGAGCATTCCCATCAAAAGTTTGGAAAGGCGACTTTAAAGATGAATCCAAAAGCTTTTCATCCCTTACTCCATCTTCTCCGCCTGTTTGTGAAATAAGTGAACTATGAAGTTTTATCACCTGTTCATATTCGAAAAAAATCACTTTGCTAATTCCCGATATGCTTCCATATTTTTTTGTATTAAAGAATCTGAAATACTTAGAAGTTGTTCATCAGAAATTGTTTCATATTGTTTTTCATCATCTAAAACTGTTATCAATACTTTCTTACCATTGTATTTTTCAAGTGATGAATCATTTGCGTGAACTGTGTTTCCTTTTATTATTCCAATAGTTGAAAACATTTCGGTGCCTCCTGACATAATAATTATATCATAATTTTTTAAAAATTCAGCAACCGAAACGTTAGTAAAACAGGAATCTTTCTCCAACTTTTGGAACGACAGGTGTACGGACAAGTGGAAGGCTTCCTAAATATGACATCCACATGTAATATGATGTAAATGCAACTTCTACTGCCCCGTAAGTAGTAACCTTTGCGTTCACGTAATCCATGCTGAATTTTCCATTGGCTCGCAAATCATCAACTTCTGTATCGGCCTTGATGAATAATGATAACAATGCCTTTTTCTCATTTACTTTTGGCTCGATTATCTTCATCAATTTGGCAAGATTTTTTCTGTTGTATTCCGTAACAATTTCAAGTTCTTTTTTTCGGCCTTCAACAAACCATTCAGGAGTTTTTCTGATTTTTTCAGCTCTAGCTCTGGCAATCAGCTCGTCTTCAATTTCCTGAACCTGTCGGCACTCTTCAGAATTATACCAATCTCGACAGGCAGGTAAAATTATCGAATAAAATTGATTATAAACGATTCGATTTATACCACCATTAATCATATCAACCAACCAAGAAAGTTCTTCATCATTTTTTGCATCTTGATAGATTACAATATCCTGACCTTCGGCATATAAAGAGTTATATGGATTTTTGACTCGATTTATAAGCGCCATATAGGCATCTTTATTCGGATCAAAATGTATCTGTGTATCGTAAGGTAAACCACGGGCCGCTTTTTTTGCATTTTCCATCATCGCATCATTGATTATCTGACGGGCATTTTTTGTATCTTCATGCGATTCTGTAAGAAGGCTTGCTTCCATGTGCGCATTGCAGATATACGTAACAAAATACGCCATTTCTTCACGGGTATCGATTTCAGTCAAATCAGGAATTGGCATCAAATTTGCGTAATGCTCCTCGTAGGAGCTGTAAATTGCATCACTTTTCAGTTTTTTATAAAGTTTTGAATTTCGATCTTCTTCTGATGAAAGGAAACCATATGCGTCCTTATAATCTGATATTTTATTTCCACCCAGTTTTTGAGAATAGTTCCCTGTTTTCGCTTGTGCATAACACAAAACTGCCATAGAAAAAAGTAGCAGTAAAGTACTAAGCGATTTGAATTTTTTCATTTTCGGTATCCTCCATTTTATATAGAATATAGAAAATAACTAATATTTTTCTAAAATTTCTTGATTAATGTTTTACCGCCGTCTGCAATATATCGGTCCATATTTGCTGACCTGCTTGCTGATGCAGGATATGCTGACAGTTTTCGCTGGCATAAATTCGACCCAGCATAGGAACAAATAAAGTATCTTCTACAACCCCCAAATCATTTCCGTTCATATTTTCCCGAACACGCTTTTGCGCATCCGGGACTTTATTTTTATAAATAAATTGTTGTTTCCAAATTATTCCGGGTTCTTAGGGTGCAACCCTAAGTCGTGCCGGGAAGAGTTGGGTTATAGGAAGAGAAACCTGCAACCCGACGGTTGCATCGAGTTTCGTCGGCCACAAAAGTGACAAATAAAACTCGCCTCTTTAAAAAAAAGGCCTGACACGCATATAAAACACATCGATTTCATGATTTTGTACTGATTTCGTACTATTTTCACCTCATTTTTGTACTAATTGTGTACTGTCTGTAAAGTAAAATTAGCATGTAAAAAAGCTTGGAGGCAAACATATGAAAAATTTTACACGAATTGCCGCACTACTCTTAAGTATGGCAATAATTTTTGGATTTACAGGCTGCCAATTACCTGTAACAGAACCTACACCGACTACAGAGCCAACCCCAGAGACACCAAATAATCAAGAGCAAAGTGGTGAAGATGAAGATGATTCAATTCCAGAAGAGTATAGAACACCTTTGACTTTTGAGGCTATTAAAGATGGACAAATCGTTATTACAAGTCCATGGTCTACCTTAAAGTATTCAATCGACGGTGGAGAAAAGCAAGCCGTAAATGCAGAAGTTGATCAATACGGAGATTTAACTGCAACCATTACTGTACAGGCGAATCAAAAACTCTCTTTTTACGCAGATGGATCAGAAAATGATATTGATGAAGAGTATATTCAAAATTTCAGATGTGATGGAGAAAATACAGAAGCCTATTTTTATATATATGGAAATGTTATGAGTCTTCTTGATTCAACTAACTTTAGATCCAAAACGGACATCGACGAAAACTTCGCTTTTTCATATTTATTTTCTGACGGATATGTTCGTTGGACAAATCATCCCGAAAAAGATATTATTCTGCCTGCAACAAGCTTAAAGCCGTACTGTTATACAGGAATGTTTGAAGGTTGCGAAAGTATGGAAAGAGCACCCGAACTTCCAGCAAGCAACCTTGTACTAGGATGTTACGCAGAAATGTTTCATGATTGCTTTTCTCTAACTGAAGCACCTGCGCTTCCTGCAATGACTCTGGTGGCAAGGTGTTATTTTAGAATGTTTGATGGTTGTGATCATTTAACCAGAGCACCAGATCGTCCTGCTGCAACTCTTGTTACAAGTTGTTATGAATCTATGTTTGAAGGCTGTGATAACCTTGCTTATGTAAAATGTCTTGCAACTGATATTACTGCAGAAGATTGTACTACCGATTGGTTGAATAGTGTTGCTGACACAGGAACTTTTGTAAGAGCAAACGGAGTAGAATGGTCTAGGAATGAAAGTGGTATTCCATCAGCATGGTCAGAAGAAACTTTGATTCCTGAATACAGCATTTCTTGTTCAGATTCACTTATAAGTTTATCAAAATCTTCTGCAATGGAAGGAGAGGAAATAACTATTAGTGTAAATCATGCTGTATCATCATGTGTATATGCATTTTCTGTAACAAAGAATAACAGTAATGAAGAAATACAAGTGAGTGGCAGCACTGAAACAAGAACTTTTTTAATGCCTGCACAAGATGTAACAGTAAGAGCTGCTTATAAAATATCCGTTTATGAAGGTTTGCAAAATGGAACTATGAGTGCTTCTATGGGGTCTAATGAAGTAAATCATGCTTATCCAGGTGATACAGTTACAGTAACAGCAAGTCCTGCCAGTAGATTTAGGTTAAGAAGTTTTTCTCTGATATATGTAGGAAACGGTATGGGAGCACAGCCTTTTATTCAAAATGGAAACACATGTACATTTACAATGCCTAACGGTTCAGTAAGTGTTTCGGGTTCTTTTGAAGAGGATATAATAGGAACAAAAAACAAACCGAATGCAGTTGGCGACATCGTATTCAACGATGGATCGGCACTTCCTGCGTCTGAGTACAGTTCACGCGACTTAACCACCCGCGAAAAAGAGAACGCAATTGCTGTTGTAGCATATGTGAATATGGTAAATGATAATCCTGATTATTGTATCTCTGTGGGATTAAAACAGGATTTCAAAGCCATTTGTTCTGAAACTTCACAGGGGTACACAAACACAGCCGCCTTCAGTCATAATGGAGATGCAGGTGCTACTCGTGATGGTATTTGTTATGGTGATGATGGAATTACAGATTATAGTCAGGAAAACTATCCGGCAATCTATTGGGCTCAAAATTATACAGGTTTTGGTAATCTTGGAACTATTAATAACGACTGGTTCATTCCAACTAAACAACAACTATTATGTGTTTACGCAGGCAAAGAATCTGTCATTACTGCAATCAATAAAATTGGAAATCAGTATTCAGATTCTTTTATTAACCCTGATGAATCTAACTATTTGACAGTAACACAAGCAACTGATACAAACAAAGTATATGTTGTTAATTTGGAAAACGGCTACGCATACGGTACTTTTTCAAAAAAAGATATGAGTGCTATTTTAGTCATCCGTCACTTCCAGTGTAATTAGCCGCTTAGGAGACATGCATATTGCAAATTATTGATTTCAAAAAGATAGTTATACTTGTAGTGATACTTGTAATGCTTATTTTACAGATGATTTTGATTATTACTTCAAGCTGATAATTAAAAAATCTTCCTTTGCCCGGAGGCTCAGAAATGAATCCCCGGGTATTTTTTTGCTTAATCAAACACCCCGCACTTTTTCATTACTTGTCGCCATAGAAACGGCGTTCAAGAAAGTCGAGGGCTTCCTCGGCCCAGCTGTATTGGCTCATAAACTCGCCTGTAAAGGTTTTCATGATTGTTTTATCACCCGCAAGGAAATCATAGTAATCACATTTTACAGCTTCCGGATTTATGCGGAAATTATTATATTCGGCGATAAAAAAGTTCTGGACTTCAAGCTCGGCAAGAGTATGCTTTATATCAGAAATCAGAAGGCGCAGACTTGCTCCATACCTAGCTGAATCAGCATAGTCACCGTAAAGCACGGCAAGGAGTTCCTTCGTATTTACCGAGCTGCCGTTTTTATAGATAAGATATGCTATAAGCTCCGAGGATTTTGTTCTTGAAAATTTAATCACCTTGTCATCATACAAAAGAGTAAAATTTCCGAATGTTTTTACGACAAGGCTTTTCTTCTGCTTTTTCAGAAGCGTAAGATACCTCTTTTCCACACGCCTTTTATAAAGTGAAAGACAGAACATTATTACTGCCACAAGGACTGAATCCATTAAACCTGTAACGCCGAAATTCTTGTAAAGATTAGGTACCATCGGGCAAAAACCGGCCAGCATTGCTACAAGAAAAATATGCGGTGAAAAAGAAAAAACGCACAAAGCTATCAAAATAGTAAGGAATAACGACAAAACACCGTTATAGGCTTGAGAAAAAGCAAAAAAATTGTAAACAGAAGCTCCGATTCCACATAAAAATGTCATATAAAACGGAATGTTTTTCAGAAGATAGGCTTTTTCGCGTGACGCACTTTTTGTTTTTGTAGCAATAAGAAAAGCAAAAATACTGACAAGTGTAAAAATCCCGAAATAAACCAAAGAAAAAACATAATCTTGCAGATTTTTATGATGCAAACCGAAAAGAACGACTAAATCGCCAAAACCAAATATAAAAAAAACGACGCTTACAACTTTGCTGTGAAGGCGGTTTGTTTCCGCTGAATCCGCCAAATCGACAGGTGAAATATAGTAACGGGCACGATACGCAACTATCAGTTTCTTTATAAAGCGAAGCATGGAACGATTATAAAATGAAGAGCTTTAAATTGTCAAATGCTCGGTATCTAGTATTTCCCATAAAAACTGGCGGTTGCAAACTCCACTCGCGCCCCCCAGCTCGCGCAGCACAAAAAAACCAACACGCCGTATGACGCATCCGGTTTTCGTTTTTTTACCCTTCTCGGAAACTTTAAAGCGTGCCGGGAAGAGTTGGGTTATAGGGAAGAGAAACCTGCAACCCGACGGTTGCATCGAGTTTCGTCGGCCGCAAAAGCGACCAACAAAACTCGCCTCTTTAAAAAAAAGGCCTGACACGCTATTCAGCATATCAGGCCTTTCTGTCAAATTAAACTTTATTTATAAAGCTCAACCAACTTCTGAAGGTGCTCATATCGAGCCTTAGCAGCTTCTTCGTTTTTCTTGAAGAGCAATTCTGCTCGTTCTGGGAACTTACGAGTAAGTGCTGAGTATCGAGTTTCGTTAGCCAAGAATGACTGGTAGCTTCCGTCACCTGCCTTAGAAGACAATGTGAATGGATTCTTT
>JAILRX010000199.1 GCA_024697985.1 Treponemataceae bacterium
ACCGAATATCCGATTTTTTTTGAGCAGGATGTGAAAGCAAAAAGTGCTGATATGATAAAAAGGGCCAAAATAACGGTTTTTCTATTGAGTTTCATAGTTAGAGTATAAATCAAAGATGGGCTCGTTGCAACTGAGGGGAAAAAATACGACTCCTTGAATTAGACTTGCGAACTCGGAGCAAGAGTGGAACCGGTTGGGACGCCTTGCACGAAGTGCAAATGCGTACCCAAACGGGCACTCTTGCGGGAGAGTTCGCATGTATCCCGCTTAACACGATATTCGGTACGCATACTGCACAGTTTCCTTGTCCAGCACATCCTTTTCAGAAAGATAGCATGCTATTTCCAGACAACTGAACAGCTGCCTTATGTTTCCAAGCCATTCCTCGCTTACCAAAAAACGCATTGCGTGAACATCAACAGACTTTTTTCTTGAATGCAGGTAATCCATGACAAGACCCGGTATTTCGTGACGGCGCTCACGCAGTGGCTTCAAATGAATCGGCATGACCGAAATTCTGTGATACAAATCTTCGCGGAACCTACCCTTCTCCACTGCAATCTTCAAATCAATGTTTGTCGCGCAGATTACGCGTGCATGTGATTTACAGATTGATGTCGAGCCCAGCCTCATGAAAATACCTTCAGACAATACCTGAAGCAATTTCGCCTGGGTTGTAAGCGACAATTCGCCAACTTCATCCAAGAATATCGTTCCATTGTTTGCTTCTGAAAAATAGCCGCGATGAGTTTTTGCCCCTGTAAAAGCACCCTCGACGCATCCGAATAAAGTGCTTTCGGCCAGCGTTTCGGAAATGCCGGCGCAGTTAAGAGGCATGAAGGGACCTTGTTTCATCATCGAGCGACAATGAACAGCCTGTGCAGAATGTGTTTTCCCCGTTCCGCTTTCACCTATAAACAAAAGCGGAAGAGTTCCGTAGTTTAAATCTTTAGAGATCCTTTGCAACTTTTATCCAACTTTTCAATTTTCTGTTCAAACTAAATTTATCGGATATCGTGAATGACCAAGTCCCCCTTTGGTCATCCTCAAGTTTTATTCTAATCTTCTACCTGCGGTTTTCCCTTTTTAAATATTTTATAAACAAGCAAAACCGTTAAATACCAACAGTATGGAAAAAACAGGAAAATCTTAAACGGATTTGTAAAAATCTCGTGAGCCATTTCCGTACCTCTTGAAAAGGTCTTGTCAGAAATTCTTCGCTTTCGCTTGGAAAAAATTCCAAAACAGTCCTTATAGTACAGGAAAATTCCACCTGAAAGATTTTCTTTACGTCTAAACGTCCACAAATCCCCGTCTTTTATACCATCACTTGTAAGCAGCATTGCAGGAGAAGCTTTATGAATCGCAGCAATTATATTCGGTTCATAATTTTTAGGATAATATCCTATAAATCTTCCCACAATTTGAAGTCCAGGAAAAGTTGCATGAACATTTCGTTCCACGTTCATCAAAGAATCCTTTCTGGCTCCAAATAAATATATTGACCTGAAATTTTTATCAAGCACGTTTATCATGCTGATGACAGCCTTGAACTGATGATAGCGGACTGGCACCGGAAGTTTTAAAAATTTGCAGCCACGGATTATGCTTGGTGAGACAGGAAGAACCAAGGATGCGTTTTGAAGGCATTCCATGTATTCCTGATTTCGACGGGCTTTAAGAATATCCCAAATCGTGATGAAACAGATTTGTGAAAACTCTTTTTTCTGAGAGAGTTCTTCGATTTGTTTATACAGATCTTCTTCTGGAAGAACATCGATTGGAACTTTTAAGAAACTTATTCGCTCTTTTGCCATGATTTATACTCCGTAAGCGCACTTTGTATTGCAGCAATTCCGTATAGACATGCGGTTTCGCAACGCAAAACATTTGTTGCAAAATGTATCAGGTTGAAGTCGTGGTCCTTTAAAAATTGAACCTCGGAATCTGACATTCCGCCTTCAGGGCCGATGGCCAAAGCGACTTTTTTAATGTGACTGCATTTTCCATTCAAATGGTCGAAAAGACTTTTTTGCGCGATATCTGCTTCGTGCAAGACAAACGCTATCCTATTGTTTTTTTCGGCAGAAAAATTTGAATTTTTAAGAATTATCTCATCTTCTTCCGATTTTTCTAAAGTATTTTCTGTACTGTTTTCCCAAAGTGAAATTGCATCGGCCAGCTTCATCGGATCTTCGATTTTAGTATCAATTGGAGTTCCGCTCTGCTGTCTTGCTTCCTTCACGAGCCGTTCGAACCTTTCGTTACGTGCGGCCGGAATTGCCGGACTGAATTCCCCGATTACAGGCACGATTCTTGAAACGCCACATTCAACGCACTGCCTGATTATCAGGTCCATCTTGGTCTTTTTTGGAAGAAACTGAAAGACCCAGAATTCGATTCCGTTGGATTTTATCGAGCTAGGTTCTACACCGCGGGATGCGGTTTCAATTTCATATTTTGAAAGGATTTCATCACAGAGTTTAAAAATCAGCTGCTTGGACTGAATTTTATCAACTGCCATTTTTACAAGGCTTTGATCCGGCAGACGCACCCAGACGACATCGGCAATTTCGAGCCGGAGCACCTGCGAAAGATATTTAAAATCTTTGCCCGAAACGGTTAAAAAACCGCTTTTATCGGGCATGGTCGAAGCGATGTATTGTCTCATATCAGCGAGAAGTCTTTTTGCCAGAATCTTCTTTTTCAACTTCAAGTTTGGCAGCATCCTGAAGCTGTTTCAAAGTCAGTGTTGAATTAAGAAGCTCATTGAAATTTTCCTTGCTGAATACGTTGAGGGCAGCACCAAGCTGATCATCAAAATCGAGGTCGTAAAGGAAAGGTTCCTTGTGTCGATAAACTTCGAGTCGGACAAGTCGTCTCATGAATTTTTCGTTCATCGGATATTTTACGCACAGTTCTTTTGCTGCGGCATTGATTCCAGAATCCGAAAGATTTGGATGAGCTTCAACATATTTGGCAATCGCATCATCATTTACTATATTAACGTATTCTTTTTCTTCGTCTTCGGTAAGGCTGATGAGCTTAACTTCCCTGTCCGGCGGAATTCCGATTTTATCGATATTCACATCAGATGGTGTGTAGTAGCGGGCCATCGTGATTTTTACGCCGTCATTGTTATAAAGCGGGATGAGCTGCTGAACAGAACCTTTTCCGTATGAGCGTTCTCCCATCAGATATGCAAGTTTGTGATCCTTGAGGGCACCTGAAAGAATTTCTGATGCACTTGCCGAACCGTGATTTATCAAAACGATGATAGGGATGTTCTTTGGCATAGTCGTGTTTGCAGGACTGGCAGAGAAAAGCGAATCAATTTCGCCATTTCGGTTTTTTGTCGAAACGATTGTTCCTTCATCAATGAATTTATCCGCAACATCTCGGACGCTTGTGATAAGTCCGCCCGGATTGTTTCGAAGGTCGATGATAAGTCCGTCATAAGTCTTGCCAAACGAATCGAGGGCTTCCTGAACTTTTTCCGGAGTAAGAGGCGTAAATTCGATGATCTTGATGTATCCGATTTTCTTGCCGTTGCTAGGAATTGTCGTGAATTTTACAGTAGGCACTTCGATGATTTCTCGGACCAAATCCAAATCGAAAACCATGCTCTTTCCACGCTTAATCGTGACATGAACGGTTTCGCCAACCTTTCCGCGAAGCATTCCCAAAACTTCATCCATCGTGATGTCCGGGGTTGCCGTATCTCCGATTGCGATTATGTAGTCACCGGCCAGAACTCCAGCCTTGTAACCAGGACCGCCTTCAATTGGAGAAGCAACTTCTACGTAAGCAGGTTTTTCAGGTGTAGAAGCAACCGGCTTTGTAATTGAAAGCCCGACTCCACCGAACTCACCAGTGGTCGTGTCGCTGAAACTTCTCATCGTGGAAGCATCCAGGTATTGTGAATATGGATCGTCCAAGGATTCTAGCATTCCTTTGAGGGCACCTTCGTAAAGTTCCTGAGGATCAACTTCATCAACATAGTTTTGCATTACAAAACCAAAGATGCTGTTGATAAGCTGCATATATACGGAAGATTTTATCTGTTTTTGATCAGTTCCCTGTTGCTGAGCATATACGCTCGGAGTGAAAACTGCATAGCAGCCAAACATTAGCGCAAATAAAACTACGCAAAATTTAATAAGAAATGATTTTTTTTCTGATGAGTTCATAACGTCATTTTACAATGTCTAACACGTAAAATCAATAATTATGCAATACTTGCCCGTTTTCCATTTTGCACTTACACTTAAATATATGAGTTTTACAAGACGAAAAATCGATTATTCAAAGAATTATAATGACATGGCACTTTTAGATGAAAGTGATTTCACAAACCAGATGTTTGACATTGCCCATCCATTCATGAAGCAGTTTAAAAAAGACTGTTATGCAGAAATTGGAAAAGCAGATGATGCAATCGCCAAAAATCATCCTGAAGGCGTAGAAAAACTTAACGCTGATGACGGAAAAATCAAAATCCATTACGAGACCTATTTTTTGCCTGAAGAAACTAGCCGCGGAACAATTTTCATGCTGCACGGCTTTACTGGTTTTACCGGAAAATTCTACGAAGTGATTTACTACTTCCTCAAGCAGAACTACTCTGTCGTTGCCCTCGATTTCAGGGGACACGGATATTCTTATCGAGAGCTTGATGACGGACATTTTGCAAAAACTTACATCCACGATTTCGATTCTTTCATCACTGATACGCTCAAGGTTTATGATGAGGCAATTGCCCCGAACAAAAACGGAAAGCCGGTCATCATCTACAGCCATTCGATGGGCGGTGGCGTCGCTGCCAACCTGATTGAGCAGCGCCCCGAACTATTCGACGGAGCAATCCTAAGCTGCCCTATGCTCGGCATGATTACGGCGGGCCTTCCGAACTGGCTGATAAAAATAATCTGCCGCATCCAGATTGCAAAGAACGGCGGAACCGACTACATCATCGGGGCACACGACTTTGACTACAAGGGCGAATTCAAGATGAACTGCGGTCCAAGCGTAAGCTTCAACCGATATGCTTACTACAATGAACTTCGAAAAGTCGATAAGCACTATTTTTCAAAATATGCCACCTACAGGTTCATCTTTCAGGCCATCAACGGCGGAAAGAAGGCTGCAAAGCCAAAGAATGCCGCAAAGGCAACAATGCCAGTCCTGATGTTCCAGGCCGAAACTGACAAATACGTCAAGGCAAGAGAGCAGGAAATTTTTGCGGACAATGCGGCAAATTGCGAAGTCGTAATGATGAGCGGAACCGAGCACGAACTTTTCAGCCGCCACAACGAAATTTTGCATGCATATTACTACGAAATTTTTTCATTCTGTGATAAAATCTCAAAGTAAATGGACTTCTTATTTTTACTATT
>JAILRX010000212.1 GCA_024697985.1 Treponemataceae bacterium
CCAAAGAAGAACCGTAGGCAACGACACCCCATCTTGAAAGAACGCCGTAAGTCGGCTTGAGTCCGTAAACGCCGCAGTAAGAAGCAGGAAGTCGTACTGAACCACCGGTTTCTGTTCCAAGACCGAATACAGCCTGATTTGCTGCAACGGCAGCTGTAGAACCGCCCGAAGAACCGCCTGAAACGTAATCACGGTCAATTGGATTTCGTGTAGGTCCGTAAATTGAATACTCGGTTGAAGAACCCATGGCAAATTCATCCATGTTGCATCGTCCGAGTGGAATTGCACCTGCATCGATAAGGCGCTGAGTAACAGTTGCGTTGTATGGAGCAACATAGCCTTGAAGGATGTTGCTTGAACAGGTAAGTTTTTTACCCTTAACTGAAATATTGTCTTTTACTGCAAAAGGAACACCGAGCAATGGTTTTTGAGAAAGAAGTTCCTTTACGGCATCACTTCCCTTTTCGCGGGCGACTTTATAAAGTTCATCAGCCTGGTCTGCAAGGGAGAGAACATCATCATACATTTCGAGGAATGCATTGAGCGGAATTTTTGAATTTTTATCTGCTTCAAAAAAATCTATGGCAGATTTTGCAAAATCGTGGCAGGAAAGGCTGCCCTTTGAAAATGCATCAAGTGCTTCTTCTATTGAAAAAGTCTGAAATTTATTTGCGTCCATTTTAACAACCTTCTCCAAGAACTTTAGGAACACGGAAATATCCGTCCATAAATTCTGTAGAAACTTTCTTTACATCCGGAATATCAAGACCTTTTACGATTTCATCATCACGTAAAAGTTCTGCGTCTGTCGTCGGATATGCGTCGTAAGGATTTTCACTGTCGTCGTAATTAGAAAGAAGATCAAAGTAACCTACGATCTGGTCTACCTGATTTCTTAAAACTTCAAGATTTGTACTTTCCGGTGAAAGCCGTGAAAGGAATAACAGAGCTTCGAGAGTCTGTTCATCAATTTTATTATTCTGAGTACCCATAAATTTTATAATAGCGTATTTTTATAGCAAATACAAGATGAACGAAAAAGTTGCCCTTTTTCATGAAAAAGGCGGCCTTTCGACCGCCTGATTTTTTCACTTAAAATTACAGTAAAATTACAGTTTCCAACTGACGGCTTCTTTTCGGCTGTCTATGAAACGGCTGTAAATTCCGCCATTTGAAAGAAGCTGTTCGTGAGTGCCTTTTTCTGCAATTTTTCCCTTATCAATAACAACAATCTGATCTGCGTTTCTAACAGTCTTGAGTCTGTGGGCAATCATGATTACAGTCTTTTCTTTGGTAAGTTCCTTTACTGCTCCCATAAGGTCGCGCTCATTTTCAGGGTCCACGTTTGCAGTAGCTTCATCCAAAATAATGATCGGAGAATCTTTCATTATGGCTCTTGCTATAGAAATTCTCTGACGCTCACCGCCTGAAAGGCTTGCTCCACCCTCGCCGATTACAGTGTCATATCCTTTTGGAAGGGAAGAAATGAAGTCATGACAGCAGGCTTTTTTTGCAGCTTCGATTACCTTGTCCATTGAGGCATCAGGATTTCCAAAACGGATGTTGTTTGCAATCGTGTCGTGGAAAAGATACACGTTCTGAAATACAAAACTGAAGTTCTGCATCAAGCTGTCCATGGAATAGTCCTTTACGTCAATTCCGTTTAGGGTGATTTTTCCAGAATCAAGGTCCCAGAACCTTGAAAGAAGGTGACAGAAAGTTGTTTTTCCGCCGCCGCTAGGACCTACGATGGCTGTGCTTGAATGAGCAGGTATCTTGAGGCTGATGCCGTCAATGATTTTCTTTTTGTCATAGGCAAATTCAACTTCCTTCGCATCAAGTTCAGTATGAGCAACATCAAGGGCATCAAAATTTTTACCTTCAATGTCCATTGTTGGAATTGAAAGAATATTGTTGGCCTTTGTAACTCCAATATCGATTGTCCTAAGAAGAGCCGAATAGTTTCCGCCCGCTTCAAGAGTTGTGAAAAGCATGAAAGAACAAACAAGCATCGTCGCACAATCTGCAAGATTCATAGAACCGGCAAGATAAAAATAAATTGATGCAAGCATGATGGCAACACCTGTAAGTTTTGCAACAAAAGACTGAACGTTTGAGACAGGAATACATCGCATTTCCATTTTGATGAGGGTCTTTTTCCTTCTGTCGATTACCTTATTGAGTTCACTCTGCCTTTGGCCTGCAAGATTATAGGCCTTAACTTCTGCAATTCCCTGAATGAATTCAAGGATTTTTCCAATTTCAGCCGCATCATCACGGTATTTATCAGCAGATACGGATTTTACAGAAAGTCTCATAAAAATGTTTACGAATTCAAAAAGTAAAAATCCGGCAAGGGCTACAAGACCGATTCTCCAGTCAAAAATCAGAATCATTACTACAATCAGGGCTGTATCCAAAAGGCCCTGCAAAACCATCATTACGGCTCTTGTAGCAACATCACCCATGGCTTCCATCGTATTTGTCGTAACTGAAGTTATTTCTCCAAGACTGTTTGAGTTGAAATAACCCATCGGAAGGTAGCGAAGATGCTC
>JAILRX010000224.1 GCA_024697985.1 Treponemataceae bacterium
GCCGTATTCTGCTGGATTAGGCAGACCGAAGTTTTCGAGCTGTTCGCAAAAGCAGGCACCTTCTATACCCCAGTAGTGCTGGCTGCGCAGTTGCGCGGTAGGCAGCAGACGTAGGTAGTAGTCGAACTGTGCGTGCAGAGCGTCGTAATTGCCGGTTTGCAGCAGAGGCCAATACACCAGGCGCTGGTTTTGGGCTGTATGGGTGCCACCTCCCCACTTGCGGTAGTCGGGCGTGAAGGTGCCAGGCGTTTCCTGTTCAGTTTCGAGTAGGGAGGGGTCTGCATCGAGCGGATGGAAGGTGAATAGTCCACCGTTGAATTTAGTGGGCCAGCGTTCTCCTTTGTTCGATGGGTGAGCATTACAGCCTATTAGGTAACGAAACAGATTGTAGTTGCGAACCATAAGGCGAACGCTGTCGGAGCAATGCTGACCAGCTTCGATGAAGGAGTGGTGCCAGTACAGGTTCCACCAACGTTGTGTTTCTTTGCGATCGTTGTCGGGGTTAATGCTGTTTTCTATATCCAGTAGTTGTTGATGCCAGGCTTCCCATTGTTGGGCCCGGGTGCCGGTATTATACTGTGCATTACAGAGGGTGAGTGTGTAGTGCTCAGGGTTATGCTGCTTGAGGTGCCCGCCAAAGATGCGTCCTTTGAGGGGGTTGTACAGTTGGTTGTGGTAGGCGTCCAATTGTTGCTGATGCACCGTATAGTCGAATACGGTGGTGTCGCGATTCTGATGCCAGAAGAGGATGTTCTCGCCTGCTTCGCGTAGTATATGGTCGGCATAAGTGACGGTGCCTTGGGGTACAATCCACTTCCACGACGATTGTTGGCAATTGCTGCGGTTCAAGGGGTTGTCTTGCTGGCGCCAGCTTACGTATTCTACCTGGATAGGGGCATCGGCCTCGATGTGTATGATGGGTTTCCAGACATCGACCCAGATTTGCAGTTCTGATTCGGCAAAACGAATAAGCTGGTGGCCTTCACTAAGGCAGAGCCGCTGTTCGAAGAAGGGATTGAACTCGGGGGCATAGAACGTTTGGGGGCCGTCCCAAGTAATGCGTAGCAACCCGGCTTTGAGCAAGGTATTGTTTTCGTCAAACCAACCCGACTGCGATACGTAGCAGAGCACTTGGTTAGTGAGGCTATCAACCCACACGTTCATGCCGATGTTTCCTCCCCCAACTGGCATCGACTCGGTAGAGTTGTGCGAGGGGGTGGTCCAGTAGTAGTCGTCTACACCCCAACTTGAAAGGGGGGCAATGGCGAGCAATAACAGGAGAAGTTTCTTCATAGGTTTGAATGTAGTGATGGGTTGGATAGGGTGATAATTGGTATCGTTGTGCAAGTTTGTTTACTGCCAAGAGAAACGCAGCTTGAGTACGTACTGGTCGAGTTTCGAAGTGTCGATGGTGTATTCTTTCAGAACACCGGGTCCGCACGAACTGTTACCGATGCCAAGCATGGCACAATCGAGATTGAGCGATATTTCTTCTTCGGGACGGAGGTCACAGTCGTGTGTTACGCTTCGCAACTGGGCTTCGGAATAAGGTAATGCCTGAAAAATGAATCCCTGATCTGTACGGTCTTCAATGCGGATGCCGTGCTGGGCGTCGTCGGTCAGCGTGACTACTTTGGTGCGTAGGTGGTTGCCGCTGTCTTGTGGACGTGGATAATGGGTGTATTCGGCATCGACTGTCGATTTCCAGGTGCCCATGCTGGTGCCTGCTGTTCTGTCTGGGTAGGTTTCGTCAGGACCGAGTCCGTACCACTGCAGGTTGCTGAATTCTTTCGGTATCTGGATTTCGAAGCCCAGTCGGGCCAGGGTAGGCAGTTGACCTTTGGCTTTATATCGTTGAGTGACGTCGATACTGCCGTTGGCATTTTTGGTTATGGTAGTAATTACCTCAATGCTGTCTAGAATCTCTTCCATGGCCTCATAGTTGGCACGATGGGGCTGCCATTCTTTTGCAATCCAGTTGCCAAAGCCTTTATCGTTGTCGGTGGCAGCACGCAGAAACCGTGGTTCCATAAGCAGTAAAATTTTGTAGAGTTCGTTCTGCTTGTCGGCCTGTACGCGGTGCTGTGTGCTGAGTTTCTTATAGGGGCGATCGGCTGTTTGTTGCTGTGTAAAGACGGCTTTGACTGTATTGTATTTAGGTGTCAGGGTGCGATCGGCCATTACGATGCCGTTCAGGCAGAATGCCTTGAGGTTCGGCTTGTCGCCAAAATCGCCTCCGTAGCAGACTTTTGGCTGACCTAGGGTGGGGTCATAGGGTAAAGGTCGACCACTTTGGTTGGCAAAAATGCCCTGATCGCACCAGTCCCAAATGAATCCACCAATCAGATCGTCGTGACTGCGGAACTCTTCCCAATAGCGGTCAAAATTGCCCATAGCATTGCCCATCGCGTGAGCGTATTCTGCCGAGAGGACGGGCCGCTGTTCGGTACGTGCCAGTTCTACCAAGCGTTCCCAGCGGGCGTTTTCAGCGCGTTCTTCCTGGCTGTCTTCAGGAATGCCAGGGTTATAGTAGTCGGCCATAACGCGTGGATAGAAGCGCGAT
>JAILRX010000257.1 GCA_024697985.1 Treponemataceae bacterium
TGCCAGAGGATGTGAATGTAGATATGAAGAAGAAGACGTTGTAGTTCTTGAAAACTACAGAAACTATAACAAGGATGCCATCATTGCAAATATTGAAAATGGCAATGTTACAATCAGCTTGAACATGGCTAATGTTAAAAAATCTGATGTTGTTCTTTGTTCATACGGTTCTGATGCTTATGGAGAAGCAGGATCTAAACTTACAAAAATGTCTCTTACTGGCTATACTCCATATCTTGCAGTAGGGCGTGAGACTATCAACGTTTTGTATTTTTCAGAAGCACCAGATGAGGCCGCATTGAATGATATTTTTAATGCACTTAATGATGTTTCACACAATGTAACTTTCACTCAAAATGGCCAAGAAGAAGAGCCTTTCCAAGGTTTGATTCCTTATGGAGATGCAATCAAGATGTTGAACGGAAGTGAAAGTTATCGTTTGTATCCGATGTTGGGAGCAAACACTTATCCTGACGTTTCAAACGTTCAATATGAAGTCGTTCCAACAGGGGATGCTGCAACTCAATCACCATTGGTAACTCAGTTCCAGGAAGGACTGTAAAATATAAATCAGCATAAGATTTAAAAGAATCTTCCCCGCCCGAGAAGCCTAGCAGAAGGAGCTTCCCGGGCATTTTTTTTGTCTGGGGTGTGTAAAAAATTCTGTTGATAGAAACAAAGAATTGGTATATTATTTGAATTACTGAAAATTAATTAAATTGACGGAGTTTTAAATGTCAGATAAAAACGAAATCCCTTACAAAATCTATTTGAGCGAAAATGAAATGCCAAAAGCCTGGTACAATGTCCGCGCCGACATGAAGAAAAAACCGGCTCCGCTTTTGAATCCTGCAACTCATCAGCCTTGCACAGCCGAAGAACTCGAACATGTTTTCTGTAAAGACCTTGTTGCCCAGGAATTGAATGACAAGGATGCATATATCGAAATCCCGGAAGAAATCAGAAATTTCTATAAAATGTACCGACCTTCTCCATTAGTACGTGCTTACTGCCTGGAAGAAAAGTTGGGAACACCGGCTCACATTTACTACAAGTTCGAAGGAAACAATACTTCGGGCAGCCATAAATTGAATTCTGCAATCGCACAGGCCTATTATGCAAAAAAGCAGGGACTTAAAGGCGTAACGACAGAAACAGGTGCCGGTCAGTGGGGAACAGCCCTTTCTATGGCCAGCTCGTATTTTGGATTGGACTGTATCGTTTACATGGTAAAATGCTCTTACGAACAGAAACCTTTCCGACGTGAAGTAATCAGGACTTATGGAGCTAAAGCAATTCCTTCTCCATCAATGGATACTGAAATCGGTCGAAAAATCAACGCAGAATTTCCTGGTACTACAGGTTCTTTGGGATGTGCAATCTCAGAAGCCGTTGAACATGCCCTTAAAAACGAAGGATACAGATATGTTTTGGGTTCAGTTTTGAATCAGGTTCTCTTGCATCAGAGTGTAATCGGACTTGAAACAAAGGCTGCCCTCGATAAATACGGAATCAAGGCTGATGTTATCATCGGTTGTGCCGGAGGCGGAAGCAACCTCGGCGGACTCATTTCTCCATTTGCAGGCGAAATGCTCCGGGGCGAATCAAAATATCAGATTATCGCAGTAGAACCTGCAAGCTGTCCAAGCCTTACTCGAGGTGTTTACGCCTACGACTTCTGTGACACAGGAAAAGTTTGTCCTCTCCAGAAGATGTACACGCTCGGAAGCAGTTTCATGCCATCTGCAAACCACGCAGGCGGTCTTAGATATCACGGAATGAGCTCAATCGTAAGTGAACTTTATGATCAGAAATTGATTGAAGCACGCTCAGTTGAGCAGACAGAAGTTTTCAAGGCAGCTGAAATGTTTGCCCGAATCGAAGGAATCCTTCCTGCTCCAGAAAGCAGCCACGCAATCAAGGTTGCAATCGATGAAGCCCTTAAATGCAAGGAAAGCGGTGAAGCAAAGAACATCGTGTTCGGTCTTACAGGAACCGGATATTTTGATATGAAGGCTTACGAAGCATATAACGACGGAAAAATGGCAGATTACATTCCTACTGATGAAGACATCAAGAAGGCAACTGACATGATTCCTCGTTTTCCAGGAAACGAATTTTAATCAAATCGAAAGCTGATGAGCACGAAAGAACTTGTTCTCGATTTTTTGATGAACGAATCTTTTGGCAAGGCGGTTTCCGGGGAATTTCTGGCTGAAAAATTCCAGGTTTCCCGGACAGCGGTCTGGAAGGCCGTAAATGCCTTGCGAAAAGACGGCATCCAGATTGTGGGAACGCCAAACGGCGGCTATTTATTCAACGACACTGATATTTTCTCAGAAAAGATTTTTGCAACCGAGTTTGAACGGGCTTTTCCGCAATATCGCGGCGCAAAAATTTTCGTATTTGACGAAATAGACTCGACGAACTCATTTGCAAAGCGACTGCTCGCAGAAGGTGCCACTGTCAGCCTTGATGATGCCGGCTCGCCAGTCATCGTGCTGGCTGCAAGTCAGACTGCGGGACGCGGCAGACTCGGGCGCACCTTCTATTCGCCAAAGAAAAACGGCATCTATCTATCGGTAATTTTTGCGCCGAAAGGCGGCATCGACAATCCCGGAAAGATTACGGCATTTACGGCCGTGGCCGTCGTGCGCGCCATCAAAAAGCTTTACGGAATTCAGACCGGCATAAAGTGGGTAAACGATATTTTTGCCGGCGGCAAGAAAATCTGCGGGATTTTGACGGAAGGCGTCACGAATTTTGAAACAGGACTCATCGAGTCGGCGGTAATCGGAATCGGTATCAACATGAGGGCGAGCAGCGAACTGCCGGAGGAAGTCTCGAAGGTAGCCGGCGACATCGAGTCGGCGCTGAATGCCGGCGCGCAGGAAAAAGCCGCGAGCGACGAGCCGGCGCAAAACTCAGCCGCGCAAAAAGCTGCTCTAAATGCGGCCGCTGACGACACGCCCGCGCAAAAAGCTGCTCTAAATGCAGCCGCCGACGACGCGCCCGCGCACGACGAGCCGGGACGATGCGCGCTCGCAAGCCAGGTCGCCGGCAACGTGCTATCAATCCTTGGCGAAGACTACAAATCCGTCATGGCAGAATACAAATCCTACTCAATCCTCATCGGAAAAACCGTCCAGGTCCATCCGATTATCGATGACAAAGCAAGCGCATATCCAGCCAAGGTCATCGATATAGACGAAAATGCCGCCCTGGTCGTAGAACTTCCGGACGGCACTCAAAAAAAACTATCTTCGGGTGAAGTTTCAATTCACTCCTCATCACTCAACTGTAACTGATTTTGCAAGGTTCCTTGGTTTATCAGGATCGTTTCCTCTTGAAACAGAACAGTAATAGGCAAAAAGCTGGGCCGGAATGACCGAAAGCATGCTTTCAAGATAGAAATCAGTTTTCGGAATTGAAATCACGCTATCGCAGCTTTCATTGAAAATGCCAGTGTCGTCATTTGTGATGACCATGGTTGCAGCACCACGGCTTTTAACTTCGATGATGTTTGAAATCAACTTTTCGTAGAGCGCTTCTTCAGTTGCAATAGCGATGACGAGCGTGTTTTTATCAACGAGGGCAATCGGGCCGTGCTTGAGCTCGCCTGCAGCAAAGGCTTCGCAGTGCATGTAGCTTACTTCTTTTAACTTGAGCGCGCTGTCCAAAGAGTTTGCGCTGTCGAACTGACGGCCGATATAAAAAATCTTTTCTTTGTTGAACTGCATTGAAGCAAATTTCTGAATTTCAGTCTGATTGTCCAAAATTGTCTGAGCTTTTTTCGAGACAGCCTGGAGCGCATCAAGGACTTTCCTGTATTCATC
>JAILRX010000039.1 GCA_024697985.1 Treponemataceae bacterium
TGACACATTGCCGAGTTGACCTGAGAAACGTGTCTTGTGATTGTGGTTCGGTTAGGTCCCCTGAAGTCCTTATCAACGTAAGTGATTGCTCCGTAAGGACATACATTGGCACACTGACCGCATCCGTTACATGCGTTCTCGTCCGGTTTTGCCGTACAAGGATTGTTCTTGAGGGTATCCTTTACCAAAAGGCAGATTGCTTTTGCTGCGGCACCGCTTGACTGGGCTACAGTTTCAGGAATATCTTTTGGTCCCTGGCAGCAGCCTGCAAGGAAGATACCGGCCGTAGGGCTTTCTACTGGACGAAGCTTTGCATGGGCTTCGAGGAAGAAGTCGTTGTTGTCCATTGATGTGGTGAGCATTGTTGCAAGAGGTCGGGCAGATTTGTCTGCTTCGATTGATGCTGCAAGTACTACCATATCAGCCTTGATGTGAACCTGTCTGTTCAGAATCAAGTCTGAACCCTGGACGTCAAGACTTCCGTCTGACTGAGGAGTAACTTTTCCAACCTGACCCTTGATGTAGTGAACTCCGTACTGTTCAACGGCTCTTCGATAGAATTCATCGAAGTTTTTGCCTGGTGTTCGCACATCAATGTAGAATACGTAACAGTCTGTATCCGGGTAGTGGTCTCGGGTGAGGATTGCGTGTTTTGCCGTATACATACAGCAGATTTTTGAACAATACTCGTGTCCCTTTTCACTTTCAGCTGCACATCGTGATCCTACGCACTGAACGAAAACGATGGTTTTTGGTTCCTTTCCGTCTGATGGTCGTAAGAGGTGACCGTTTGTAGGTCCTGATGCGTTGCAGAGTCGTTCAAATTCAAGTGATGAAACGACATCCGGGCTCTGTGAATAAGCGTATTCGTCAAATTTTGTGAGCTCTATCGGGTTGTAACCGGTTGCTACGATGATGGCACCGTATTTTTCGGTTATAACTTCGTCTTTCATGTTAAAGTTGATGGCATTTGCACCACAGGTTTTCTGGCACATTCCACAGACATTGTCCTTGCCTTTTGCAAGTCCGCCCATGTGGAGGCAGTAGTTTGCATCAATTGTTGCAACCTTTGGAACTGCCTGTGCGAAAGGAATGTAGATGGCCTTTTTTGTATCAAGGTTCAAGTTGAAGTCATTTGGAACCTTTTTCATAGGGCATTTTTCGATACATTCACCGCATCCTGTACATTTTGTTTCATCAACATATCGAGCGTGTCGCTTGATGTCGATAGAGAAGTTTCCGATGTAGCCTTTTACGCCTACAACTTCGCTGTAAGAAAGAATCCTGATGTTAGGGTTCTGGCTTACCTCAGTCATTTTTGGCGTAACGATACATGAAGCACAGTCCAATGTAGGGAAGGTCTTGTCGAGCATGGCCATCTTTCCACCGACCGTTACTTTCTTTTCTACGATATCAACCGGGAAACCTGCATCGGCAATATCCAATGCGGCCGTAATTCCTGCAATACCACCACCGATAACGAGGGCTCTTTTTGTAACTGGTGTTTCACCTGGTGTAAGAGGCGTATCGAGGATTGATTTTGCAATTGCGGCTTTTCCCAAAGCGATTGCTTTTTCAGTTGCCTTTTCCTTGTCTTTCAAAACCCAGGAAGTCTGTTCTCGAATGTTGGCAACTTCAACTTTATATGGATTGAGACCAGCCCGCTGTGCACAAGAACGGAATGTCTTTTCGTGCATACGAGGAGAACATGAACAAAGTACGACGCCTGTAAGTTTGTCGTCCTTGATATGGTCTTCAATCATTTTTTGTCCTGCAGAAGAACACATGTAGGTGTAGTGTGTTGAATAGACAACTCCGTCAACCTTTCCGAGTTCCTCTGCAACTTTTTCTACGTCAACTGTTCCGGCAATATTAGTTCCGCAGTGACATACAAAAACTCCAATTCGTTCCATAACCTATGTCACTCCTTATCTTTTATATTTTCTGAAGGCACTGACAATTGCCTGTTGCGGTAAATCGTCATCAACAAAATCTGGAACCTGAACAGGATCAAGATGATGAGGACCTCTCTGCATTTCAACCAGCTGTCGGACAGCTTCGATAACTTTGACCGGTTCAACCTGACGAGGACATCGTTCAAGGCAGGCAAAGCAGGAAAGACAGGCATAAATCGATTTTGACTCAAGGAGCTTTTCGATTTCACCGTTTTCTACCATCTGTATGAACTGATGAGGATGATATTCCATTGAATCATAGTTTGGACATGTTGCAGAACATTTTCCACAAACCATACATTTCTTTGTGTCAACTCCGCTTTTTTCCCGGATGATTTTCTTGCATTCTTCAATTTCATTTTGAAGCATTTTCTGCACCTCCATCCTCTTTTTTAATGCCCAAAGCATTTGCCAATATTTCAGTGAAATATATTACGTCAAGGTCTGAATCGCCCTTGTTTTTGATTAGGTTGTAACGGCACAAAGGACAGCTTGTTACGAGGAAGTCTGCTCCCATGTCTTTTGCGTTCGAAAGGATTGCCTTTGAACGTTTTGCAGGGATTTTCTTGTCTTCGAAAATTGTGTATGCACCGCAGCATTCATTTCTCTGGCTGTAGATTACGGGAGTTCCGCCAACAGCCTTGATGAAATCTTCGATGATCTGTGGATTTTCAGGATCATCAAACTTGAGGATTTTTCCGGGGCGAAGAAGCAGGCATCCGTAGTATGCACCGATTTTCTTTCCGAAATAAGGCGAGTTTTTAATGTCGCCGCCGTTTGCATCTTTAACGGCCTGCTGAATTTTGTCCCATCCGATCACATTTTTCAGAACTTCAAGATAATGAATGACTTTTGTTTCTCCATGATATTCGATTCCGTCAGCTTTCAGGTAGTTGTTTACCTTGAAAATGACGTTTTCGTCTGTCTGCATATCATTATTTACCTGCTTGAGTACGTTGTAGCAGGCAGAACAAAGAGTAACTAAGTCTTTTCCTGAATTGTGGGCGTCTGCGAGCGAGCGCACTGATGAAAGCTTTGTTGCAATTTCATCTTTAGCAAGCGGATATTCGCCACCACAGCATTGCCATTCAGGAATTTCTTCGAGTGTGAATCCTAGAACTTCCGCAGATTTGCGTGCGTAAAAATCAAGGTCAGTGGCCTTGTTCTTAAGCGTGCAACCTGGAAAATACGAATATGTCATAGTTTCTCCCAAATATATAGATTGATGTTTCGTTGTTTCTCATTTTCCCTGTGGATACGCCATTGCTTCCGGTTTGAATACTTCATCAAACTTTTCTGCAGTGAGGAATCCCAATCCTACGCAGGCTTCTTTCAAACTGATGTTTTCATCAAAAGCCTTGTGTGCTGTTTTTGCAGCATTTTCATATCCGATATATGGATTAAGTGCAGTAACCAGCATAAGAGAATTATACAGATTATGATGCATCTTGTCCTTGTTTGCCTTGATTCCGACAAGACAGTTTTTGTTGAAACTGAGCATGCTTTCTGCCAGAAGTCTTGCAGACTGAATGAAGTTGTATGCAATGACCGGCATGAATACGTTCAGCTCGAAATTTCCCTGGCTTGCGGCAAATCCGATTGCGCTGTCATTTCCCATAACCTGAACTGCAACCATTGTTACGGCTTCGCACTGTGTCGGATTTACTTTTCCCGGCATGATTGAAGAACCCGGTTCGTTTTCTGGAATATGGATTTCACCAAGTCCGTCCCTAGGTCCTGATGCGAGCCATCTTACGTCGTTTGCAATCTTCATCATGTCTGCTGCAAGAGCCTTGATTGCTCCGTGTGCAAAAACAAGTTCGTCCTTTGATGTAAGGGCGTGGAATTTGTTCGGGGCAGTGATGAAGTCTTTTCCTGTAAGATCAGAAACAGCCTTTGCAACCTTTTCGTCAAAACCTTTTGGTGCGTTAAGACCTGTTCCAACGGCTGTTCCTCCCAAAGCGAGCTGCTTGAGGTAAGGAAGTGAGCTTGCAAGCATTTCCTTGTCACGTTCGATTGAAGTTCTCCATCCGGAAATTTCCTGGTCAAAGCTGATCGGGACAGCATCCTGGAGGTGTGTTCGTCCTGATTTAACGATTCCTTCGTTTTCTTTTTCAAGTTTTTTCAGTGTTGCTACAACTGTATCGATTGCAGGAAAGAGCTTGTCTTCGATTGCATAGACAGCTGAAATATGAAGTGCTGTAGGGAAGGTATCGTTTGAAGACTGACTCATGTTGATGTCGTCGTTCGGGTGGCAGAGCTTTTTGCCTGCGATTTCATTTGCCCTGTTTGCGATAACTTCGTTTGCGTTCATGTTTGACTGAGTTCCGCTTCCTGTCTGCCATACGACAAGAGGAAAGTGGTCGTTCAGTTTGCCTTCGATTACTTCGTCACAAGCCTGGCTGATTACCTTGAGTTTTTCATCAGTCATCTTTTCGCTTTTGAGCGAATTGTTTGCGATTGCGGCGGCCTTTTTCAGGTAACCGAATGCTTTTGTGATTTCTCTAGGCATTGTTTCAATTCCAACACCGATTTCAAAATTTTCATGGCTTCGTTCTGTCTGAGCTCCCCAGTATTTGTCTGCAGGAACCTTAACTTCGCCCATTGAATCATGCTCAATTTTGTATTCCATATATACTCCATATACAGCACCATGGATGGTGCATGAATGCATTTACAAAAAAATGCCTGCGAGTTTTGATATTTCAAAACTCGAGTTAAAAA
>JAILRX010000148.1 GCA_024697985.1 Treponemataceae bacterium
TGTAATCATTCCCTGGTTAACAAGTCGCTGGAAAGGCTCTTTTGTGTTTACGATTCCCAAATCGTAAAGAACTTTGTGCCAGAATCGGGCGTAGAGCAGGTGAAGAACGGCGTGTTCAGCACCACCGATATAAAGATCTACTGGCATCCAGTAATCGATTGCTTCCTTGCTTGCAAGTGCATCATTGTTTTTAGGATCAAGGTAGCGAAGATAGTACCAGCAGCTTCCGCCCCACTGAGGCATTGTGTTGGTTTCTCGTTTTGCGTCTTTTCCGCATTTCGGACATTTGCAGTTAACCCAAGAATCAATTGCAGCAAGAGGACTTTCACCAGTACCGGTTGGCTGATAGCTTTTTACGTTAGGAAGTTCAAGCGGAAGCTGGTCTTCTGGAACTGGAACTGTTCCGCAGTCAGGGCAGTGAATCAAAGGAATTGGTTCACCCCAGTAGCGCTGTCTTGAATAAACCCAGTCACGCAGCTTGTAGTTGATGGCTTTTTTTCCGCAGCCTTTCTCAGAAAGCCAGGCAATCATCTTGTCGATTGCATCCTGCTTATTAAGTCCGTCGAGGAATTCTGAATTAACGTGGATACCATCTTCTGTCCATGCCTGTTTTTGAACGTCAACTTCGCTTTTGAGTACTTCGATGATAGGAAGGTCAAATTTCTTTGCAAAGTCCCAGTCTCGAGTATCGTGTGCAGGAACGGCCATGATTGCACCTGTTCCGTATGAAATCAATACGTAGTCGGCAACCCAGATAGGAATCAGTTTTCCGTTTACAGGGTTTATAGCATAGCTTCCCGAGAAAACACCGGTCTTGTCTTTTGCAAGGTCTGTTCGCTCAAGGTCGCTCTTTTTTGCAGCTTCTTCGCGGTAGTCTGCAACGGCTTTTTTCTGTTCAGCAGTTGTCAGTTTATCAATTAATGGATGTTCAGGAGAAACAACCATGTAGGTTGCTCCGAAAAGTGTGTCACATCGGGTCGTGTAAACGGTAAGGTCGTCTCCGCTTTCTTTTCCATCTTTGTCTGCTACTTTGAAGGTAACTTCAGCACCGATTGATTTTCCAATCCAGTTTTTCTGCATCAATTTTACGCTTTCTGGCCAGTCGAGGGTATCGAGGTCGTCCAAAAGTCGTTCTGCATAGGCTGTGATTTTCAAAATCCACTGTCGTATTGTCTTGTGGGTAACTGTTGCACCACATCGTTCGCATTTTCCTTCTTTAACTTCCTCGTTTGCAAGTCCTGTAAGGCAGCTTGGGCACCAGTTGATAGGTGTTTCTGCTTCGTAAGCCAGTCCCTTTTTGTAGAGCTGGAGGAAAATCCACTGAGTCCATTTATAATAGTCGCTTTCGCAGGTTGAAACACATCTGTCCCAGTCATAGCTGAAACCCAACGCTTTTATCTGTCGTGTGAAGTTCTTTATGTTTTCGTTTGTTGTAATTGAAGGATGTGTTCCTGTCTTGATTGCATAGTTTTCGGCAGGAAGTCCGAAAGAGTCGTATCCCATTGGATGCAAAACATTGTAACCGTTCATTCTTAGGTAGCGGCAGTAGATATCGGTTGCTGTATAGCCTTCAGGATGTCCAACGTGCAAGCCGGCTGCTGAAGGATAAGGGAACATGTCCAGAACGTACTGGCGTTTTTCCTTTGGAAATTTGATATCTTCTTTTGCTTTGAAGGTTTTGTTGTCATCCCAGAATTTCTGCCATTTAGGTTCGATTTGGGAAAATGGATACTTAGACATAATTTATCTCCAATAAAAATTGATGAGTATATTATAATGAAGTAAAACTTCTTTTTCTACCAGATTTTTAGCTGTCTTGAAATTTCAATCAGATTATCTTCTGTAAAGATTGAATCTGAAAAAACATCAATTGCAAAAATATAGGCTTTTTCAGTAAACGAAAGTTCTTTCATGAATTCATTGTCCAGATACCAGGAATTTCCGTCATTGATTGTTGAATAATGACTTTCTTTTTCCGTATCCTTGTCCTGAATTTTAGCTTCCATGAAAAGGTCGTGAGTCAGGTTTGCAATATAGTCGTAATTCAGATAGAAATAACCGAGTGAAAGAATTTCGTCCTTGAGGAGATAACTTCCTTCTGCAAACCATTGTCCGACAAGCGGTGTTGACCAAGGCGAATATTCGCGGCCCTTAGAGTACTCGTATGTTACTTTTTCGAGCATGAACGATCGGAATTTTGCATCAAACTTAGCGGATTTATCCGGAAGAATCAAAAGAGTGTTTTTGACTTCATCGTAGGCCAAAAGTCCTTGGTTTTCGATGTTGTTGTTGAAAAGTGCAAAAAGTTCTTCCTGCGAATAATCTGTTGTTTCAAGGAAAATGAAAGTGCCCTTATCTTTTGATATGCAGAAAAGATAGGTTGAGTTTTCGTCATTGTCCAAAACGCAGTCCATTTCACCTGATTTAATCGTGAATGGCTTGATGTTTGACTGACTTTCGGCCTTGTAGTTGAAGTCGCTTCCTGAGAACATTGCTGCAGAAATTGATTTTGAATAAAGTTCATCCGTGAATACGCAGAATGAACAGCAGCTGATTGTCGATGTTGAAAAATCGATGTTTTTTACAGTTGAAAAAAGGCTCTGAAGTGATGCGATTCGGTCGGCGCCGTCCTCGATGTTTGAAAAATCGAAAACACCAACCTGGTCGATTCCAAACTGTGGTGCAGTCGGGAAATTGATGATGCAGTTCAGGACGTTTTCTGAATAGATGTCTGCAAGGTTTTTATCAGAAACTTCGTAATTGACCTTGTTTTCTTTATTTAATTTGTCGAACTGAGCAATCTTATCCTTGAATGTCTTGAAATCAGAAATAATTGCGAAATCAATTCCGGATTTTGAAAGTTCTTCCTGAATAGGGAAGGCTTCTTCCATTTTTTCGCAGGCTCCGGCGTGAATGTTAAATGAAAAATAGTTTTCTTCATCGTATGTTTTTACGATGTATGGAGAAAAGCCCAGGTCAGAAAGTCTTTTCAAATCTTTCTGGGCGTTAGTTTCGTTTTTGTAGCTTCGAATCAGAATTGAATATGGCTTTTCGTTCGAAAGCGGAATCTGCTGGTCTGTTTCGAAAGGAGCTTCCTCTATGACAGGCTCTTCGAACACCGGTTCTTCAATGATTGGTTCACTGGCTTTTTCGCTGTAAAATTCTTCCGGAGTGACCAGTTCGATTTTTACGTCATCTTCTGGAATTTTTTCGTTGATGGTGATTTTTGGCTCGAAATATTCCGGCTCGGCGACAGG
>JAILRX010000149.1 GCA_024697985.1 Treponemataceae bacterium
TGTAATCATTCCCTGGTTAACAAGTCGCTGGAAAGGCTCTTTTGTGTTTACGATTCCCAAATCGTAAAGAACTTTGTGCCAGAATCGGGCGTAGAGCAGGTGAAGAACGGCGTGTTCAGCACCACCGATATAAAGATCTACAGGCATCCAGTAATCGATTGCTTCCTTGCTTGCAAGTGCATCATTGTTTTTTGGATCAAGATAGCGAAGGTAGTACCAGCAGCTTCCGCCCCACTGAGGCATTGTGTTGGTTTCACGTTTTGCGTCTTTTCCGCATTTCGGGCATTTGCAGTTAACCCAAGAATCAATTGCAGCAAGAGGACTTTCACCAGTACCGGTTGGCTGATAGCTTTTTACGTTAGGAAGTTCAAGTGGCAGCTGATCTTCTGGAACTGGAACTGTTCCGCAGTCAGGGCAGTGAATCAAAGGAATCGGTTCACCCCAGTAGCGCTGTCTTGAATAAACCCAGTCACGGAGCTTATAGTTGATGGCTTTTTTACCGCAGCCTTTTTCAGAAAGCCAGGCAATCATCTTGTCGATAGCATCCTGCTTGTTAAGTCCATCGAGGAATTCTGAATTAACGTGGATTCCGTCTTCGGTCCAGGCCTGTTTTTGAACATCAACTTCGCTTTTGAGAACTTCGATGATAGGAAGGTCAAATTTCTTTGCAAAGTCCCAGTCTCGGGTATCGTGTGCAGGAACGGCCATGATTGCACCTGTTCCATAAGAAATCAATACGTAGTCAGCAACCCAGATAGGAATGAGTTTTCCGTTTACAGGGTTTATAGCATAGCTTCCCGAGAAAACGCCGGTCTTATCTTTTGCAAGGTCTGTTCGTTCAAGGTCGCTCTTTTTTGCAGCTTCTTCGCGGTAGTCTGCAACGGCTTTTTTCTGTTCAGCAGTTGTCAGTTTATCAATTAATGGATGTTCCGGAGAAACAACCATGTAGGTTGCTCCGAAAAGTGTGTCACATCGGGTGGTGTAAACGGTAAGGTCGTCACCGCTTTCTTTTCCGTCTTTGTCTGCTACCTTGAAGGTAACTTCAGCACCGATTGATTTTCCAATCCAGTTTCGCTGCATCAATTTTACGCTTTCTGGCCAGTCGAGGGTATCCAAGTCGTCCAAAAGCCGTTCAGCATAGTCTGTGATTTTCAAAATCCACTGACGGATAGTCTTGTGAGTTACGGTTGCACCGCAGCGTTCACATTTTCCTTCCTTAACTTCTTCGTTTGCAAGTCCGGTAAGGCAGCTTGGACACCAGTTGATAGGTGTTTCTGCTTCGTAAGCCAGTCCCTTTTTGTAAAGCTGGAGGAAAATCCATTGAGTCCATTTGTAATAGTCACTTTCACAGGTTGAAATGCAGCGGTCCCAGTCATAGCTGAATCCAAGTGCTTTTATCTGTCGTGTGAAGTTCTTTATGTTTTCGTTTGTAGTAATTGAAGGATGTGTTCCTGTCTTGATTGCGTAGTTTTCAGCAGGAAGACCGAAAGAGTCGTATCCCATTGGATGCAAAACATTGTAGCCCTTCATTCTAAGGTAGCGGCAGTAGATATCGGTTGCTGTATAGCCTTCCGGATGTCCAACGTGTAGTCCTGCTCCTGATGGATAAGGGAACATGTCCAGAACATACTGACGTTTTTCCTTTGGAAATTTGATATCTTCTTTAGCTTTAAAAGTTTTGTTGTCATCCCAAAATTTCTGCCATTTTGGTTCGATTTGGGAAAATGGATACTTGCTCATAAAAAAAGGCTCCTTATTTTTAGGCGACAATATTTCACGTCGCTATTTATTCTATTATATGAGATTTAAACTTTGTTTTCAATTGATGGAAAAATTTTATAGCGAGTCGTCTACTTTTTTGACTTCAATGATTTCATCAGTTGGAATTTCAGATTCTGTTTTTATTTCTTCTGCAGGAAGTTCTGAGCTTTCTTTTTCAGCTGCAGGAATTTCTTCTTCTTTTACTTCCTCTGCAGGAAGTTCTTCACTTGCTTCAATTTCTTCAATTGCAGGAATTGCAGTAGGTGATTTTTCGATAGGAGAAATTTTATCTGTTATTTCCTTATAGATGTCTTTTTTTTCTAAAATTGCTTTTGGCAGTGAATTTTCACTGGAAACATCAACTTCATCCCGGCAGATCCAGAAATTATCAAGTTTCAATTCCTTAACTGATTTGTATTCAGCAAGTTCAGGATAGACATTTCTTGCTTCTTCCGGTGTTTTATAGGCAATGTCCAGAATGATTCTATATAGAGTCTGGCCTTTTACCTGGGTCTGATATAGTTTTGCAGGAATGAAATCCTGTCTGAGTGTGTAAACGATGTCGTCAGCATTTTCTTTGTTTTTGTAAGATGCCAGGACTATAAACCAGCCTTCGGCAAAAAGCTGAATGCTTGAAAAAATTGTTAATAAAAT
>JAILRX010000065.1 GCA_024697985.1 Treponemataceae bacterium
AGATAGGCCAAATGACCTGAAAATACAAAGAAAAACAATTTTTTTTGATGCTTGAATGAAAAAAATGCCCTAAAGACTTGTTTTTTGGGGACTAAGTTGCTATATTTGAAACAGTAACTTATGTTGAACCCTTAAAAACTGGAAATTATGGCATTTATTATTTTGTTAGGTATACTTGGCATGGTGCTGGATGGTGATATTTTCCACATGAACGACAGGAAGTGAGAGTGGACAATAACAGTTATCTATCCCCAAGGCTGGCCAAAACGGCTGCATTTCGAAGCAAAAGTTCTCTTTAAACGAAAAAAAATTGCTTTGAGTAACAAAAAAAGTACGCAAAAATAGGTTATAAAAAAGAAAAACATTATATTTGCGTGCCTATTTATAAAGGTAAATAACCAAAATTGCCCTAATCAAACAAATGACAAGAGATAAAAGTCCATATTCAGCAGCCATCACTGGAAGCACTTTCCTCTTCTATGAGTTTAAGCGCCTCCTCCCCTTGTTGATGTCTGAAAATTCAGAAGAACTCCTTAAAAAGGAAATTGAAGAGAACCAATACTTCCAAGTAAATTCGCGTCAATCGCGGTCTCGTTTCGTGTTTGAATTCAAACGCCGCTATGCAGCAGTACCTGCCCGCTTCTGGAAAATGTGGCAGAATCTGAGCGAAAGCGGTCAGCGTGCAGGCTTGTTTTATGCCATATTAAAAACCTACAAGCTTTTGTTCGATTTTCATTTTAATGTCACCGTTCGCAAATGGAACTCCATAGACAAGCAGCTCGACAGCTCCGATCTGCTCATGGAAATGAACGAAATCGCAAGTAAAGATGAGTTTGTAGACAGTTGGTCAGACAACACAAAGCACAAGTGCATCAGCACCTACCTGACTATGCTTCGCCAAACCGGCTTATTGAATGCCGAGACTAAAACCCTTCAACCCGTTAAGCTGAGCGATGAAGAGTTTGCTTACTATGTGTATGAAGGCGAGGAATGGTTCCTGGAAGCCTGCCTGCTTTATCCATACGAAATTAACGAAATTAAAACTAACCTTGTATGAATAGCATGACTATTGAAGAGTTATACAAATACCTCTGTTCTCCACAGTTCCTGGACGAGAAAAGTGGTAACATATTCTATAACTATTACATATACCAATACCCCGCAAACAAGGAATACGAAATGCGTCGGCAAATCCAGGAATTCAAAGAAAAACTGGAGCGTCCCAGCAATTTCGTCAATGCCTTAGTTCTTGATCTGTTCAACGTATTCTGCGAATACCTTAAAAACGAAAAATTTGGAGACACCTCTTTGCTCGAAGACACCTTGGAAAGTGATAAATGCCAGCCAGAAATGGTGACTACAGAATTGACATCAGAAGCTAACTCAGATAATTTTATTCAATACATCCGCGATAAAATTGAAGAACATATGGCAAACAACGACGGTTATAATAAACCTTATGTGTTTATTCACGGCGTTGGCAAAATGTTCCCCTATTTAAGAACGAATGTATTTCTAACTCGTTACGAAAAATATAACGATACCTCGCGATACAAGATCATTCTCTTTTATCCGGGTCATCAAGAAGGCAACTCCTTCTCCCTTTTCGACACCTTAGAAGATGCACATACATATCGTGCCATACTATTAGTAAACAAATAAACCACCTCAATATGAAATTTAAAGAATTGTACGATAAAGGTCTTGACCGCAAGGTTAACCCTGCCGTATCGGCCTCTGATCTCAGTGAAGACACAGTAATGACTGAAATTGTGGAGTATGTATTTACCGAAGAAATTGTCATTAATCTATATGACATCCTTGTAAACATCAAGCAGAATCAAGGCAGCCATGTAGGCATTTGGATTAATGGTTATTTTGGCACAGGTAAATCGCACTTCCTTAAATATGTCAGCTATTGCCTTGATGGCCATTATAGCGAAATGGCATTTATACGTCTGGAAGAAGCCATTGAGGAAATCAACCGCAATAGTAACGGAATGACCAAACTGGATGACCATGGTGTTTCGCTTTCAGAGGTTAAATCCTTGAAGAAATGGTATTCTTCGCAAGCCAAGGTGCAAATGGTCATGTTCAACATCGGTGATGTTCATGATGCCAATTCGAAGCAGTCGCAAGCCTTTACTACCATCTTCTGGAACCAATTCAATGCCCAGCGTGGTTACAATTCATTCAATCTGGCATTGGCGCAATACTTGGAGAAAGCCTTGGACGACGATGGTAAGTTTACGGAATTCAAAACATATGTAAAAAGCAAAGGTTTCGATTGGGAGCGCAATATCTCACGCTTCGCAGCTGGCCGCCTAGACTTGGCTCTACAGATGGCCAAAGAAGTAGACCCCGCGTTATCGACCGATGTAATCCGCACCAAGATTCTCAATAACGATGTCAATGTATCGGTTGAATCGTTTGCAGCCGAAATGAAGGAATACATCGATGCCAAGAACAATCGTAATTTCCGATTATTGTTTTTTGTCGATGAAGTCAGCCAGTTCATTGGTCAACACAGAGACCTTCTGCTGCAACTTCAGTCACTTGTTAAGCGACTGGATGAGGTTTGTGAATCAAAGGTTTGGATAGCATGTACAGCTCAGCAGACGCTCGAAGAGGTGGTGAGCAATGTTGGTGGTAACGCTACTAACCCTGAAGATGAGGTCGGAAAGATTCTTGGACGTTTCGAGGTTCGTGCCTCTTTGCAGGGTACATCACCTGAATATATTACCCAGAAACGTATTCTCGACAAAAAAGGTGACGTAGAAATTATGCTTGCCGATATGTTCAACAAAAATAAGGCAAGATTGGATGCACAGTTTGTTTTACCCAGCACTTATAAGACATATAAGGATAAAGACAACTTTGCTGCTTATTATCCATTTGTTCCTTATCAGTTCCAGCTCATCAAGAAAGTGCTTGACTCGTTTGAGACAATGAACTATGTAGATAAGCAGGTTAAGGGCAATGAACGCTCTCTCATTAATATAACCTACTCCATTGCCCGTGAAACACAGAACATGGAAGTAGGTGAATTTATTCCTTTCGATAAGTTCTTTGGTGCTATGTTCCAAGGTTCCATGCAGCATCTTGGCCAACGGGCTTTTGAGAATGCACGCCAAGCACTCGAATTGATTGACGATGAAAAGAAACAAGCTTTTTACCGTCGCGTGGTATACGTTCTCTTTATGATATGCAACATGAAGGAAGAGGACAAACAACAATTCTCAGCTACCATTGATAATGTTGCCACCTTGCTGATGACGCAGATTGATGCAAACAAGGCTACCATCAAACAAGACGTTTCAACAGTACTTGCATATTTAATTGACAAAGCGGTAATTCGTAAGGTTAAAACTGATACTGGTTCTGAGATATACGAGTTCTTCACGGAAGAGGAATCAAAGGTAGCTCAGATTATCAAGAACCAGCAGGTAGATAGTAACACCTATAGCGATGAGTTGAGGAAAATTTTCTTTGACCACTTTGGTAATCCTTCCAATAAAGAGAACTTTGCCACACGTTCTTTCAATGTTGGAATCAGTATCGATGGGCGCAACTATCTCAGCAATAATGCTGATGTTAATATTGATTTCATCACAACGGCAAGCACAGATTCTCCTGACCAGTATGGCTTCAGCCTTAACAACACACCACAGGGGACACACCTCGTGTATTTCCTCTATCCGATGTTTAAGGATAATCAGGAACTACGTGCCAATTTCCTCTACTATTGCCGTGTGCAACGTTTCGCCCAGGAACCTGCCATCAGTGAGGAACGTCAGCGTACCAAGATGCTCTTCCAGCAACGCGCCAAGGATTTGTATGACAAGGAAATCAAACCGCAGTTCCAGCAGATGCTTGATGTCTGCCCTGTTATCTCTTGCGGCGCAGTT
>JAILRX010000061.1 GCA_024697985.1 Treponemataceae bacterium
ATGTATAAAATACCGGCTTTTGATGCGATGCAGTTTTTATAGGCCTGATAAACCGTAAGGCTTCCACCAGATGCGCTTTCATAAATCGAAAGGCCGCCCTTGCAGTACAAAGTTCCCTTAGAATCACTTCCGACAGAAACAGGATTTGCAGAAGTTGATGTGTACTCTTCTCCGTAACCGTATCCGTACTGGCGACCATCAGTAAGCACATTCGAACCATAAAGACATACAGTAACGGCCCCACCCTTTGTACAGTCAATACAAGGATAATTTGATGAAGTCATCGTAACTGCATTCAAGAAAAGTCCGATTTCATAATCTTCTGAAGTCTGAATCTTGACGCCGCCGGTTGTCATAGTGCCTTCAAGATAAACCCAAAGGTTTGCTTCGATGCCGGTTGCATCAACTTTAATAAGATTGTTCGAATAGGTTATTCCGACGTTTCCACTCAAAAAATATGTTTCTGTACTGGAAAGGGAATAATAAGCAGAATCATCTTCGGAGGCCTGAATATCCGAAAGATTGATGAAGATATAAGTATTTGCAGAAAAAGATGAACCTGAAGCAGAAGTAGTACTTTCATCAGTTATGGTCTCATCAGCTTCGAGTACACAGGACGCCAAAATAAAACAGGCGAGTAAAAAATTAAGAATCTTAAGAACGTATTTCATAAGCAGCCTCTTTCACAAAAATTCTCAACTTTTTATGATTGTTCAGATGCTACTTTATGAAAATACTCAAATCAATGAATAAGTTCTTATAATAATTAGTTTCTTAATTTACCCGCCTATTTCTAGGTGTATTCTTATTTTTATTATTTCTGCTCGTCAGATTTCTTTTCTGTCTTTTCAGACTGCTTTTCAGCGATTTTTTCCTGCACGAAATTTTTTAAATCATAAACATATCGTTTGATTTTTTTACTTGCAGTCTTTTCAAATTCATCGACAACCTGCATTTCCTGAACCTGTGAATTTCGGTTCATCTTTGAATTTACGAAAAACTGAATTTCGTTCAAAAGCTTAGCCTGATTGTATTCGATTCCTCGATACAAAGCCTTGATTTTATCCAAATCGAGCTGGATGATTGCAACAAGACCTTTTTTGCCTTCTACAACAAGTGATTCACTTACAACCGGATGCTGATTCAAGACAAATTCGAGATCTTCAGGATAAATATTTTCACCGTTAGGTCCGAGAATCATGTTCTTGCATCGGCCTTTAAGGCAAAGTCTTACCCTACCCTTGATCTTTTCAAAGTCTCCAAGGTCACCGGTCTTAAAATAACCAGCTCCACAAGAATCTTCGTCTGTCGTAAAAGCCTGGGAAGTCAAATCAGGATCTTTGTAATAGCCTTTCATTACGTTAGGACCTTTTACAACGATTTCACCAACACCCTTTTCATTTGGATTTGCAATTCTTACATCCAGTTCAGGAAGAACAGGTCCAAGAGTATCTGGAACTGTAATTTCAGGTCCAGATCCTGCGATCAAAGGAGAAGTTTCTGTCAATCCATAACCAATTGCATAAGGGAATTTTGCTTCCCTCATGAAAACTTCAACGTTCGGGTCAACTTTAGAGCCGCCGATTCCAAAGAAGTTTAGCTTACCACCGAAAGTTTTAATCAATTTCTTTCCGGCTATTCTATTCAAAAGCTTTCTGAATAAAGGCTTTGAATAAATTTTCTTCATTTTTTCAGTTTTCTGGAAAGTTGGAAGAACCTTGCTCTTATAGATCTTTTCGATTACAAGCGGTACTGAAAGTACGATAGTAGGCTGAACAATTTTAAATGCAGGCAAAAGTGCGCTTACAACAGGTGGTTTACCAAGATAGTATACGCAGCTACCGTTGAGCATCTGCATTGAAAAACCGATTGAAAATTCATATACATGCGAAATCGGCATGAACGAAAGACACTTGTCGAATTTGTTTACACGATGAACATATTGTCCTGACATACAAGACCAGACGAGGTTCTTGTGTGTAAGTTCAACACCCTTAGATCTTCCAGTAGTTCCTGAAGTATAAATAAGAGAAGCTGTATCTTCTTCGTTGATTTCAACTTCCGGCAATGTTTCAACTTCACAAGTTTTTTCACCTTTAATGATTGAATAGTCTTCAATTTTGATGATTACAGGAGGAAAGACCGATTCAAGATCCTTCATTTTTTCGTAAAGTCGTTCTTCAATGAAGATAGCCTTTACATCTCCGCAATGTTTCATAATTGATTCAACTTCAACTTTTGAAAAATCCTGAAGAAGAGGAACTGCAATCATCCCCTGATTTACGACACCAAAATAGGCAATACCCCATTCAGGACGACCGCCGGCGAAAATTGCAACCTTGTCGTTTCGTTTAAGGCCGAATGAAAGAAGCATTTTGCTGACTTCTTCGCTCTTTGCCTTAACTTCACTATACGTAAATTCTTTCTGGCCTACCAAAGCAAGGGCAGGTCTTTTTCCGAATTTTTTTACACTGTTTGCTAATAAACATGGGAAAGTATATTTCCCTAAATCTTTTATAGTTTCCACGATAACAATATAAATAATTTTTTAGATTACGTCATCTATAAAGATTGAAATACTACAAAATTTTTAGTATTTGAATTATAATTGTTAAATACTTATATGGATATTTATAGATTAGTAATTATTATTCTTGCTAGCATTTTCGCAGGACTCAACATAATGGTTTATTTCTCACTATTTCTTCCATTCATTCGAAGAAAAAAGATGAGTATTCCTACGAACAACAAAATGCTTCCTTTTCTATATCGCGAATGGGGCGACCAGATTTTCCAGGAAATTGATTTCTTAAAAAAATACGGCTGCGAACGCATTGAACAGCGCTCTTTCGACAAGCATAAACTTGCAGCAGATCTTTATACAGTACCGAACGCAAAAGGAACGGTCATTCTCTGTCACGGTTTTCAGGGCTACGCCTACGCCGATAACGGAGTTGCTACAGCTCATTTTCTAAAAGAAGGATATAACACGCTGATAATTTATCAGAGGGCTCATTTTGAAAGCGAAGGTAAGTTCATTTGTTTTGGAATAAAAGAAAGATACGACTGTCTTGGCTGGATAAAAATCATAAACGAACGCTTCGGAGAAGAACTTCCTCTTTTTCTTTACGGAATTTCAATGGGAGCCGCTACAGTCCTTATGACGACAGGCTTCAATCTTCCTAAAAACGTAAAATGCGTCATTGCAGACTGCGGGTTTACATCCCCATATGAAATTTTCAAGTCAGTCCTGAAGCACATCTTTCCTTTTTTGCAGATTGGCTGGCTCATGGTCTTCATCTTCGCAGGCTACAACATCAAGCAGTATTCAACGATCAAGGCAATGAAGAAAAACAAAATCCCCGTGATTTTCTTCCACGGTCAAAAAGATGCATTCGTTCCTTCTTTTATGAGCCGCCAGAATTACGATGCCTGTATCGCACCAAAAGAACTTTATCTTGTTCCTGATGCAAGACACACTCAAAGCCTTTACACACATCAAAACTATTATTGGACGAAAATCCGGGAATTCATGCAAAAAAGCGTAGACGGCACTTTCGAAAAGGAAGAATATCAGCATTACGAAAAGCTTGAAATTGTTATTGAGGATAAAAATTCAGAAAACACAGCTGTCTGATTTAATCTTCAACCAAGGTCAAATGATTGGCCTGATAGCGCGGCATAAAGCGCTTTACTGTTCCTGACTCAAACTGTACGTTTATAACGTATTCACAGCCTGAATCATTTCCGCCCATTATGTAGCCATATCCATAGTCATCGTGAAAAAGTTTCCGACCCTTGCACCACCGTGAAGCAAGCGCATTGTTTCTTGCCTGCTGCTCAGTAACAAAAGTGCCACCTTTAGAAGAAGGTCCGGTCGAATTTCTAAAGGCGAAAGGCTGCTTTCCTTCAACCTGAAGGTAATTTTTATCGAGCTCAAACAGAAATTTACTGCAGTTCATGTATGAGCCTTTGCCGTACATCACCCTATATCCGCAGCTTGTAAAATAAAGCTCGTCACGTGCACGGGTTATACCGACGTAAAAAAGTCTTCTTTCTTCTTCAAGCTCATCATCAACCTTATCAAGACGCGGGAAAACTCCGTCTTCCATGCCGGTAATTATAACCCTGTCAAATTCAAGTCCCTTCGTGTTATGCAACGTAATCAATGTGACCCTGTCAGGGTTTTCCTGTTCTTCTTCTTTTTCTGCAAGCACCCGGTCCAGTTCCACGTGGTCAAGAAATTCTGTAAGGCCTGTGCGGTTCATAGGATATTCAAAACCGATGCTGACAAGTTCCTTGAGGTTGTTGGCCTTTTGAGTCTGCCCTATTTCGTCCTGACTTTGATAGTATTCAATCAAGCCGAAACTTTCGACAAGTTTATCGATAAAATCAGAAAGCGTTTTTCGCTCCCCTTCAGTTTTTTTGACAACTTCTTTTTTGTCCGACTGGATTGTATTATCAAGGATTTTTTCAAGAGGCGTCATGAAATCAGAGTTTTCTTCATCACCAAAAAACTTGATGAGTTTTGCCATTCTTTCAAGAAAGTTCAAAAGTCCAAGCCGGGTCTTTCCGGACTTTTTCTTGGCAAATTCAAGGCTCGCATCAAGTAAATTTGCGCCGTAATCTCCATTTGAAATCATATCAAGGTAGATTGCAACGATTTCATCCTGACTTTTTGCTCCGATTCCTCGGGCAGGCTTATTGATGATTCGTCTGAACGAAATTTCATCCTTGGGATTTGCGAAAAACGAGATATACGCAAGCGCATCTTTGATTTCTTCCCTCTGATAGAACTTGAGCGAACCGACAATCGTATAAGGAATTTTTTTATTCAAGAAGGCTGATTCAAAGCCCTGAGACTGTGAATTCATTCTGTAGAGTACGGCCCATGAAGCATAAGGAACCCCAAGTTCGTGGGATTTTTTTATCATTTTGCAGACGTATTCAACTTCATCATTTTGTGACGGAAGGAAGGTCAAATTCGCTTTTTTATCCCCAGCACGGACCGCCTTCATTTCCTTTCCGAGACGCTTCGTATTATTTTTGATGACAGAGTTTGCAAGGCTCAAAACGGCCGGAACAGATCGGTAATTTTCTTCAAGCTTGATGACCTTAGTGCCCTGGAAAACGTCCTGAAATTTAAGGATGTTTTCAACTTCGGCGCCCCTGAACTTATAGATTGACTGGTCATCATCACCTACGACACAGACATAGGTTTTTGGACCTACAAGCTGCTCAAGAAGCTTGAACTGAGCCACGTTCGAATCCTGATACTCATCAACCATAACAACCTTAAAAAGATTGTTCATGTGGTTTCGGATTTCCTCGTGATTTTTCAAAAGCAGATAGGTTTTCATTATCAGGTCGCCAAAATCGACGTTGCCGGTTTTTTCAAGGCGCGACTGATAGAGCGAATAAAACTCAGGAAAATCCTCATCTGTATCTACTTTGGATAAATCATCCTCGGGTGTAAGACAATAGTCCTTTGCAAGGGAAATTTTTTGAGCGATTCCCTTGGCCTGATTTCTTGCAAGGTTTGGAATAGCCTTAAGAACAAGGCTTTCCATATCATCATCGTCGTAAACCGTAAAGTTCTTGTCTAGGTTGGCTTCCTTGAAATGCTTACGCAAAAACCAGGAACCGAATGAATGGAAGGTCCGAATCTGGCTTTTAGCGGCCATAGGCTCAAGTCTAGTTGCCCTTTCCTGCATTTCTGAAGCGGCCTTTTTCGTAAAGGTTACGGCCAGAATTGAATAAGGTTCAATCCCAAGTTCGCTTATCATATAGGCGATTTTTGTCGTAATGACTCGGGTTTTACCGGAACCGGCACCTGCAAGGATCAAAAGCGGAGAGTCAAAATGAGTGACGGCTTCGAGCTGGTTTTCATTCAGGCAGGACAAATAATCTTCAACATTCATTTTAGTCTCCGATGTATCTAGCAAACAAATCAACTCCGCTTACGCCGCAAATCTGGGCAGTAACGGTTTTTCCGCACTGAATGGCCTTTACTTCACTTTCGTTTTCAAGGTCGTAATATAGAACGACGCTTCCGTCAACTTCCGGAGCCTGGAACCAGGCACGTGCAATTGCAATTCCTTCAAGTTCAGTATCCGAAGCTTCTTCTTCCGATTTTTCAACGATTTCTTCAATCAAAAGCCGGTAGGTTTTACCGACATGACGCGTGAGGTTTTTGCTCATTATCTGACTTTGAATTTCTTCAAGAACCTCGCATCTTTTTTTGCTTTTTCGCTCTGAAACCTGATTTTTCATCGAATAGGCCGGAGTATTTTCTTCGCGGCTGTAAGCAAAGCATCCTGCCCAGTCGCTCTTGATTTCTTTTACGAAATTCTGTGTATTTACAGCATTTTTATCAGTTTCACCAGGAAATCCGCACAAAAAGGTCGTTCGGATGGCACAGTCCTTATAAAAGCTCTGCTCACATTCACACCTGATGTTGTTTATCAGACTGATGTATTTTTGAGAACTTCCGTGCCTGTTCATCGAAAGAATGACAGAATCGTCTCCGCTCTGGAACGGAATGTCAAAATATGGAAGGATTCTTCTGTCCTTCTTTATAACTTCAAGGATGTCCAAAGGAAAATTATCAGGATGGATGTACAAAAGCCGTACCCAAAAATCGCCCTTGAGCGCACTGATTTTTTCAAGCAGATGATAAAGCGGACTTTTTCCGCCGTTCAAGTTTACTGATCCCGAAACACACTTTTCAAAAGTAGCGCCACTGAGGTTACCGTATTCCTCGCCTTCACCTTCTCCAAGACCATAGCTTGCCAAATCCTGTCCGATAAGATTGAATTCAAAAATACCGCGATCCAAAAGAGACTGAATTTCATTGACTATGTCAGAAACAGGGCGGCTTCTTAAATTTCCGCGGATTAAAGGAATTGCACAGAAAGAGCAGACATTGTCGCAACCTTCCGTTATCTTGACGTATGCTGAACCCGGGAGGTTCAAGAATTCGATTCTTTCCCCGTTTGAAATGCCGTTTTGAGGACAGAGCAAGGTTCTGCTTTCATCATTTTCGTTAAAGATTGAATTTACGGCATCCTTGATTTTCGAAATATCGCCGTTACCAAAAATAAAATCAGCTTCAGGAAGACTTTCAGAAAAATCGTTTGCGTAACGTTCTGCAAGACAGCCTGCAAGCAAAATCTTGGCATTCGGGAAAGAATTTCTGGCCTGAAAAAGAGAATTCAATGAATCTTCTTTGGCGCTGTTAATAAAACCACAGGAATTGATTACGATAAGAGAGGCTTTTTCGGCCTCATCGGTACGTTTCCAACCAATTGAGGCCAATTCAGATATGATCAGTTCACCATCGACTTGATTTTTTGCACAACCGTGCTGATCAAGGAAGAACAGTTTTTCATCAATCAACTTCGAGAACCACCAGTTTATAATGGCCGTCGTGATCCTTAATCCACTTGATGTCCTTTACCATTACCTGACCAGGTCGACCGACATCGATTTTTTCAGATTTACCGTCACCGATAACCTGAATCTGGATTGCATAGGCATTTGAAACCCACAATCGGAGCTTGTTGTTAACAGTCTTTGTAACACGCTGTCCGGCTGTGTAATAATTTTCTTCTGTATCTTTTCCATCCGGTGAAACTCTAAGCAATGTTGCACCACGGAAGTTAACTTCAACTGTAAATGGATAAGCCCTCATTCCGTCAAAAAGAACTGTCTGAGCAGCAAGCTGTTTCTGAGAAAGTTCAGAAGCCTTTGTGATGTTCTTGTCATCTTCTTCGTTAACTTTCTGAGCAGCTTCTTTTTTAGCCTTTTCCTGTGCGCTCATATCTCCATAAGCCCACATTCGAACTTCAGCACCCTTTCCTTCATCAGTTTTAGAAATATCACTTACGAAGATTCCCAAGTCCGGTCCTTCAATAGAATCGAGGTCCAAATTTGATTCATCGCCGATTTCAATAACCTGAATTCCGACTGGTGTTTCAATTGAAAGATATTCTTTTGTTCCGACAACCTTAACTTCAATTTCCTTTCCGTTTGCTGTGAATTTAAGAATATCATTTTTATAGATTCGTTTTCTTATTGGTGTTGAAGCAAGTTCGTAGGTTTTACCTGTCTTTGAAGCTTCAAGGATTTCATTTTCAGTATCTTTTTTCTTTCCAACTGTAAAGATAAGTGTAACGGCAACTGCAGCAGCTACCACAATACAACTTAGAGAGATAATGAGAGGTTTGAGATAAGCAGGTTTTTCCTTTTTCAATAGAGCTTCCGGTACAGGAGCTTCCTGAATCATTTTTCCGTGATAAAGTTTAATAAGGTCTTTTGCAGAAAGGCCAAGATAATCAGCATAGTTGTTCAAGAAACCTACAAGGTAAGGTTCTCCAGGAAAAACTGATGAATCTTCGTTTTCCAAAGCCTGAATGTATTCTTTAGAAATAGCTGTTTCTCTTTCAACCTGATTTATGTCAATTCCCTGCTCTTCTCGAGCATTTCGAAGGATTTCTCCATAGCGTTCCATATCAATAATTCCTTGTAATATATAAACTTATTCCGCGTAAAGAAAGTTATTGTATTCGTTGGCATCCGGTGGAATGTCATACAAAAACCTGGTATCTGGAATATCTGCATTTATCGCATAATTGTCAAAAGAAAGAATGAATTCTTCATCATTGGTTGTAACAGCCGTGATTTTAAGAATCAAAAGTTCTTTTGGATCAATTGCAATGTTCATGGTTCTAAAACTTTCCGAATTGTTTTTACGTGTAAGAACGAGCTTTTTTACTTTTTTACTTTTCGGATTGTCCGGATCGATCGGTTCTGACTGCGGGCCGTTTTCATACTGAATCGAGTAATATCGGTTCATCAAAGAAAGCCCCTGAGGAGTAGCAACGGTAGCAACATTCTGTTCTTCGTCAGTTGTCGTATCCTGTCGCAATACAGCAGAACTTTTCGGGATGTAAATCAAAAGTTCAGTTCCGTTATAAACAATTACCTGTTTTTCAGGTACGGAAAAATCCATTCGAAGCATTGAAGGTTTTTTGAATGAAACGACGCCTTCCATTTCAGTTTTATTTGCAGAAATCTTTACTTCAGCTTCATACTGATTGATGGAAGCATATTTATCAGAGACCTTCTGAAAGAAATCAGCGGCGGTCATAATCTGATTAGGACTTGAGGTAGATTTAGTATTTTTATTATTTGATTTTGCCTGTGAAAACAAAGAAAAATTAAAAATTAATAAAAATATTGCAATAAAATAAACACGTTTCATCAATGAAAACCCTTTTTACTATAATATAATATAATAAAAGTATCAGTCAAGCAATGAAGAACCAAAGCATGGCCCATCAGCCCAAAAGAAGCCTGATTTCATCCGCCGTAAGTTCCCTGTATTCACCAGGTTTTAGACCGGCGTCAAGCGAAAGCGGTCCGACTGATATGCGTTTAAGGAACACAACCTCATTTCCGACAGTCGCGAACATCCTCTTTACCTGATGATATTTTCCTTCCGAAATCGAAATCATGACTTCAGAGGATGCATCTCCGAATTCGGTCAGATATTCACATTTATTTTCGTTCGGCCAGACAAGAGTCGCACTCTTGGCAACAAAGGCTTCTTCGTGTCCTTCAGCAATTACGTTAAGACCGGAACTGAAAAGAGCTGAATATTCCTTTTGATTTGCAATATCAACAGGATTCTTTAGTCTTGCGTAATAAGTCTTGACCACGTGATTTTTAGGAGAAGTCAACGTATGGGTCAGTTTTCCATCCGTGGTCAAAAGCAAAAGGCCTTCCGTATCAATATCGAGCCGCCCAATCGGATGAAGGTCGCCGCCAAGAAAATTGATTTTGTATTCAGAAGAAAGCAAATCAAGGACAGTTTTGTGAAGTCCGTCCTTTGTTGAAGAAACAACATCCTGACATTTGTTCATCATGATGTAGACGTGCTCCCGGATCTGAAGAACCTCATCATCAATTCTGATGACATCAACTTCGGTATCGATTGGAAATTCGCAGTCAGTGCAAGTTTCGCCGTTTACAAAGACACGGCCGGAGTGAATCAGACTTTTACAGTCTTTTCTAGAGCCAAAACCATGGTGTGAAAGAATTTTATCCAGCCGCTCTTTTTTCATTCTGATGCCTTTTATTTTCAGTGCCTTTCCTGAATCGGAACATATTCCCTTGGTTCAAGAATATTCTTGAAGGCAGGTCGGTAAATCTTGCCGCCTGAAACGATTTCCTCGATTCGGTGTGCAGACCAACCGGCAACACGGGAAATTGCAAAAAGAGGCGTAAACAGTTCCCGAGGAATTCCAAGCATCGTATAAACGAACCCAGAATAAAAGTCGACGTTTGTACAGATTTTTTTGTCGCTCTTTTTTTCTTCTGCAAATACGATTGGAGCAAGCTTTTCGATTGTCTGATAAAGATTGAATTCTTCTTCAAACTGAGGTCCCTTCTCTTTTGCAAGAAGAGCGGCCTTTTTCTTAAGCAAAACGGCTCGAGGGTCAGAAATGGTATAAACCGCATGTCCCTGTCCGTAAATAAGTCCTGTATGGTCGAAAGCATCCTTGTGGACGATTTTCTGAAGATAAGCCTTTATCTCAGCTTCGTTGTTCCAGTCGTTGATGTTTTCCTTGATGTTGTCCATCATGCCCATAACTTTGTTGTTGGCTCCACCATGTCGGTGTCCTTTAAGTGAGCCGACTGCTGCAGAAATTGCTGAATAGGTATCAGTATCTGCTGATGAAACTACGTGAACGGTCAAAGAAGAGTTGTTACCACCACCATGTTCTGCATGCAGAATCAAGGCCAGGTCCAAAGTCTCTGCCTCAAGTTTGGTATAAGACTTATCGAGTCGGGTAATTCTTAAAAAGTTTTCTGCCGAGGAAAGAGAAGCCTTAGGATTATGGATATACATACTTTTTCCATCATAGAAACGTCTTTTAGCCTGATAGCTATAAGCCGTCAAAGTTGGAAACCTTGCTATCAATTCAATGCACTGTCGAAGGTTGTTCTCAACGCTTCGATTTTCAGGATCTTTATCATAAGAGTAGCAGCTCAAAACTTCGTGAGCCAAATTGTTCATGATATCGCTTGATGGAGACTTGATGATTCTGTCTTCCGTAAAGTTTTCCGGTAATGAACGTTTTGAGCCCAAAAATTCGTTGAATTCATTGAGCTGGTCCTGAGTAGGAAGTTCTCCAAAAAGAAGAAGATAAATTGTCTGTTCAAAACCAAACTGATTGTTTTTTTCAGCATCAGCGATAAGATCTTCGATATTATAACCGCGGTACAAAAGTTTTCCAGGAACAGCAATTTTCTGTCCGTCAACTACTTCGTATCCTACAACATCACCGATTCGGGTAAGTCCAACAAGAACACCTCGGCCGTCTGGATATCGTAATCCACGACGTACATCATACTTCTGATAAAGAGACTGGTCGATTGGGTCATTTTTCCTTGCCAAGGAGGATAATGAATTGATAAAATTATTCTCAAAATAATCTGCCATTGCAAAACCTCGCCATCGTTTTTATTAAATTTAAATTATAATTAAATCCCCTTTTTGTTCAAGATAGTAAGGTTCTAAATTGCGCTAACTTCGTAAATCTTATCGCAGGATGCCAATGTCGACTTTCTGTGGGAAACAAGAACCATCGTTTTTCCATCCGAGCCTTCTTTGAGCGACTTGAGGATGATGGCTTCGTTCAGCACGTCAAGGTTGCTGGTCGGTTCGTCCAAAAGCATGAAAGGAGCATCGTACAAAAAGGCCCTGGCAAGCCCGATTCGCTGCCTCTCTCCCCCGCTCAAGGCGCTTCCAAGTTCGCCGGTCTTGGTATCGTAGCCGTTTGGTAACGAAGAAACAAATTCGTGAAGCGAAGCTTTTTTTGCTGCCTCGATAATCTGCTCGCGGGTAAAATCATCAGAAGAAAGACTGATGTTTTCTGCGATAGTTCCGTTAAAGATATAGGTTTCCTGAGTGATGTAAGACTGCATCGAACGAAGGTTCTTCGTATTCAAGTCCTTTACGTTTTCGCCTGAAATCGAAACTTCGCCTTTATCAACATCCCAGAACCTCATCAAAAGTTTCAAAAGAGTTGATTTGCCGCATCCGCTTTCACCGTGAATACCAATCAAAGAACCTTTTTTGAATTCCGCGTTGAAATCCTTGAGAACCTGGGCTTTGTCATAAGAAAACGAAACGTCAGAAACTTTTGCGCCATCGAAAGAAACATTTTTTCCGTCGAAAACTTCTTCTACGACAGGAACTTCTTCAAGCAGATTCAAAACTCTGTTTCCGCTGGCCAATGTCTGGTTCAAGTTATTGGAAAGATTTGAAAGAGCAACGACCGGTCCGAAGGAACTCATCATTGCAACAGTCCCGATAATCAAGCCGGGAATTTCAATTTTACCGCCGATAAAGGCTGTAAACAAAAGAACAAACATTCCGAGACTGAAAATCAAGATGGCACCTGTCGTAAAGGCATGCTGCAAGGCTTCATACCGGTTAAGTTGCCCCTGCATTTTTCCAAGTTTTACAGATTTTTCATCAATCTGACCTTTTCGTTTTTCACCGTTTCCATACTGAATTGTCTCATCAAGACCTCTAAGGGATGCAAGGACAAAACTGTTCAATTCGCCAAATTCGTTACGGAAGGCAAATCCCTTTTTACCACCCAGCTTGCTGTTGATTAAAGGAATAATAACGCCAACTGTAATGTAAGCTGCCGCCGCCAGAAGAGATGCCCATTCATAAATTTGACCCAAAAAGACACACATAAGTACGCATACGATGATTGCTATTGCTATCGGTGAAATCGTATGAGCATAGAAAACTTCCAAAAGTTCAATGTCACTTGTAATGACAGAAATCAAATTTCCCTTGTCGCGATTTTCAAGTTTTGCAGGAGAAAGCCGTCTTAAAGCCGTAAAAACCTTGTGCCGGATGATTGCCAGAAGCTTAAAGGCGATAAAGTGATTGCAGTACTGCTCGCCATAATGCAAAATTCCACGAAGGACTGCAAGAATTACAAGAAGTGGCAGAACGAATTTCTGTCCAAAAAATACAAAGGCATCTGCATGGCCAATTGTTTCATAAAAAAGG
>JAILRX010000100.1 GCA_024697985.1 Treponemataceae bacterium
TTCTGGAGTGCCCTGATATTTTCCGCCCATCGGGAAGTTGATTGTAGCAGCACCGATCGAACCGTCAAATCGTTCTCCCAATCCGCGCTGAGAACAGCAGGCAAGGTCGCTCAAATCAGCGATGAGTGCTTTTTTAAGGTCCTTTCCAGCCTTTTTAACGCTTTCAAGAGAATTGCAAAGCGGACTTTCACCACTCGGATTTGAAATATAAGCTTTTGTGCTTCGGCTTGCTCCGGCTGTATCGAGGAAGTCCCTGTCGATATCAACGATTGTCTTTCCCCGCCATTTCATTACAAGTCGGTTCGTGTCTGTTACTTTTGCAATGACTGTAGCCTGAAGGTTTTCTTTGTTGCTTGCTTCGATAAGTGCATCAACATCCTTTTCGCGAACAACCAAGGCCATTCGTTCCTGGCTTTCACTGATTGCAAGTTCTGTTCCGTTAAGACCTTCATATTTCTTTGGAACTGCATCCAAATTGATTTCCAAACCAGGTGCGAGTTCTCCTACAGCAACTGATACACCGCCGGCTCCAAAGTCGTTACATCGGCGAATCATTTTGCTTACTTCAGCATTTCGGAAAAGTCTCTGGATTTTTCGCTCTTCTACGGCGTTACCCTTCTGAACTTCGGCGCTGGCTGTCTCAACTGATTTTGTATTATGAACTTTTGAAGAACCAGTTGCTCCACCAATTCCGTCACGGCCTGTACCGCCACCAACGAGCACGATAATGTCGCCGGCTTCCGGAGTTTCTCGCATAACAACATCAGCTGGACCTGCTGCAATTACAGCACCAAGCTCCATTCGTTTTGCCTCAAAACCTGGATCGTAAACTTCGGCAACCTGGCCTGTCGTAAGACCAATCTGATTTCCGTAAGAACTGAATCCCTGGGCAGCTTCACGAGTAAGCTTCATCTGTGGAAGTTTTCCTTCTCGTGTTGCACTGAGCGGAACTGTCGGATCTGCACAACCTGTTACGCGCAAAGCCTGATAAACCCAGCTTCGGCCCGAAAGCGGATCTCGGATTGCACCACCAATACAAGTTGCGGCACCACCAAAAGGTTCGATTTCTGTCGGATGGTTGTGAGTTTCATTCTTGAACATCAAGAGCCATCGTTCTGTTTCATCTTTTTTAGTTTCAATATTTGTTTTATGTACGTCGATGTAGATTGAGCAGGCATTAATTTCTTCAGAAATTTCGATGTCATTCAATTTGCCATGCTTTTTAAGATATTTTGCTCCGATACAAGCCATATCCATAAGTGTCAAAGGCTTTGCATTTTTTGCACCCTTTTCAGCGCGCTCAGCATAAACATCTGTTCGCATCAATTTATAGTCTGCAAGTGATTTTTCAAAAAGCGCCTTGTACTTTCCGTCTTCAATCTGGATGTCATCCAAAACTGTGTTGAAAGTCGTGTGTCGGCAGTGGTCTGACCAATATGTGTCCAAAACTCTGATTTCAGTTTCGCTCGGATCTCTGCCTTCTTTCTTAAAGTAATCCTGCAAAAATTTGATGTCAGCAAAATCCATTGCCAATCCCATTTTTGCGTGATATTCAGCCAGAGCTTTGTCATCATAATTGATGAATCCTTCCTGAACAGGAATGTCACCCGGAACATTTACTTCCATTGCGAGCGTTTCTGGAACGGCAAGGTCAGCCAGTCGTGAATCAACTGGGTTTATAAGATATTTTTCAATTTGTTTGATTTGTTCTACTGAGATTTCGCCCTGCAAAATAACCATTTTTGCAGTTCTAACTCGAGGGGCTTCTGTGCCAACCTTTACTTTTCCGGCAAGACCGGCACGTAAAAGTGAAAGACACTGTTGAGCAGAATCTGACCGCTGATCGTACTGACCCGGCAGATACTCCCAAGCAATGATGATGTCGTTTTCTTCTAGCGGAATGTTTTCAAAAAAGCAGAAATCGCTTTGTGCTTCAGAAAAAATTCGTTGACTGGCTTCCCTGACAACTTCTTCTGTACAATTTTCAATATCGTACCTGTTAAGATATCGAACTCCAGTGATTCCTGAAATTCCCAAAAATTCGACAAGCTCTTGCTTAATGCGAGCGGCTTCATTTTCGAAACCGCCCTTTCGTTCTACATAAATTCGATACATACGCTAAGTTTAGCGTATATCGCTTTATTTTTCAATGTTCACCTATTTTCGTTTCTTCTTTTTAAGGCAAACACACAGAACAACAATAAGCACGATTACGCCAACAAGTCCAAAAATTACGCCGTAAACAATTCCGGCAAATTTACTTGGATGCGCCATAATCTTAAACAGATTTCTGCTAGGCACTGAAACAAGAGCAGCCTGATCAACTTCAGCATAATCTCCCAAAGTACCTTCCATCTGAATACCTTTAGCAATTGCAGCCCATCCCTTGAATTCAGACACTTCTGGGAAAATCTCAACCCTGATGATATTGTCTTCAAGATTTTCAATTACAGAACCGTCTGCATTTTTTGGAATCAAGCTTAAAAGTCCGTATGTCAGATCATTTACGCTTCCGAGCATGTTTCCGGTATAGATGTCAGAAACAACCCTGTAAAGCTTGTTTTCTTCAATCGGCGTCTTTGTTCCATCAGAATTGATAAGATACATTTTGGTTACCTTATCCAAAAGCATTCTATGCGGATTGTATTCGTAGGTTACGCCGGCAAAATAGAGTTCCAAAAGCGACATTCCGGCAGCCTTTCCCATTGAACAGTCGATTTCGCAGGCATTTTTAATTTCCTTACCAGTAAGATAAACACTTACAAGCGGATAACCTGTAATTCGATCAGGACCGATACCAAGGCTGAATGCAGTAAACACATCCTGAGCAGTGATAGGACCTTTTTTAAGTTCTTCTCTAACGACACCTGTAGGAACTACGGCCAAATCAACTGGAGTTCCATAGCCAGTGTTAACCGGATTCTCTCCCGGGATTTCGTATTTTTCAACAGCCTTTTTGTACATTGCTGTAATTACGTGACCCATTTCTGAGTGCGTATAGCTGTCTTCTGCATTTCCAAGAACCTGCTTGCTTGTGAAACCAAATTTAGAAAGATACTGCTTATCAACTTCCTTGTTGAAAGAATCAAGTTTTGCCCTAACTTCTGCGTTTACAGGAACTGTTTCGTCGATTGGCAAAAGCTCATATCTTGTGATTTCCCATCGGCCATTATCAAGCTGAGTCATGCTTAACGATCCAAGATAAGCACAATAAGCCTCGCAAGAAACAACATAAGTATTTCCGTGCTGGATAGGTTTTTCAAGTTTAGAATGTGTATGACCGCTGACAATCAGGTCGATTCCGCCAACTTTCTGAGCAAGTATTTCGTCCTCACTCTTTTTAGGATTTTTATCCGTACCACTATGGCTCAAACAGATGATCAGGTCTGGATTTTCCTTAGCCTTGATTTCATCAACAGTTTTTTGAGCCGCTTCATACTGATTAAAGAATGTAAGTTCACAAGTTGGAGCACAGAACAACGAATTTTCGCCGAACAAACCGAAAAGTGCGATTTTTACATCACCCTTCTGAACGATTACATAATCTGTTCCGCCAAAGTCATCGTATGCTCTTTTTACAGTCTGAGTATATTCATCAGTTTTTGACCAATCGGTGTTACAAAGTACAAAAGCTGGAAGCTTATCGCCGCTTTTTCTGGCCGCATCAAACATATTAGCCAAACCAACGGCACCACAGTCGAACTCGTGGTTACCCATTGTTGTAGCTTCGACGCCCAAAAGACCTAAAGTCCTCATTTCGGCAGCTTGAGTCTCAAATACTGTCTGATACAAGGTTCCCTGCGAAAAGTCACCGGCATCTACAACGAGCGTATCCGGATTTTTTGCTTTCTGCTGATCAATCAGCGTCTTTGCGCGGGCAGTATTGTCCAAAAATGAATGAACGTCATGTAAAAACATCACGTCTACCGTCTTCTTTTCCTGTGCAAAAGCAAAGACTGTTGAAATCAATGCAGCTAACACGCACATGGCAATTCGTCGAAATTTACAAATATTCATAGTTTCCATAACAATTAATGATGAACCATAAAATCGAATTTTGCAAACTTTTTAAATAATCCTTGCTCCCAACTTTTTTTTGCCATAAAATAATTTTTATGACAATTAACTTTACATTACCAGTAGGACAATATATTTTCACGGCTAATTTTGCTACTTTTTTCATCTCATTTATCATGATATTTTTTGTTGCTGCAAACAAAATTATCCACAAAAAACAACTGAAATATTTTTCGCTGGCTTATTGCTGCCTTCTTTTATGCGGAGTTTTCGAAAGCCTTGTTTTTTATTACTCACAGATGAACGAACCATGCCTGGAAGAACGATTTTTTACAGCAGTCCTTTTCTCACTTTTGCCCTTGTCTTTAGTTTCAATTCTTGAAATCATTTCTACAACAAAGCCTGTACGCCGCTCATACAGAATTTTTCTATATATATTGATATTTTTAAACACAACATTAAATTTTCTGAGTTGCGCTGATGGAATTATTTTTTATTACACCGCTGATAATCAACTTGCCGGAGGAAAACTCTGGTTTTTGCCTCTTGTCTTTGTCGTAATTTATTTGGCACTGATGATTTTTAACACCAGCTGGCATTTCAAAACAAACATCTGGGAATCGATTTCAGCACTTTTTGTAATTACAGTTACAATCACGTCGATTCCATTGCAATTATTCCTTAAACAAAACTTTCTTATAACAACCTCAATTACGATGGCACTGACATTTTATTTTCTTTCAATTCATATTCAGTTTTTCAGACATGATCCCCTTACGCAGCTACATAACCGTAAGACACTGTTCCTTGATTTGAAAAAACTGAACCGCTCCAATATTTCAATTTTAACATGCAAAATTGAAAACCTTGATATTTTTATTGATACGAGCGGAATAGAAGCAAGCGATTTGGCCGTGCTTTCCACAGTCAAGAGGATGGAAGATAGTTTTGAAAAAATCGGTCGTATTTACAGAACTGGCACGGATGAAATGAAAATCCTGTTCAATAAAAAAAGCTCCGAAGAAATCAATGCTGCTATTGATCAGTTCCAGGAGAAGATGAGTACTACACCTTATTCTGTATCATGTAAGCTTGATTAAATATGTTAACTAATTGCAATATGTTCAAAATGCTGCAAAATACAGTAAAAAACGCAATCTTTGCGAAATCTGCAAAATTTTGCAATATTTTCTAAAAAACTGTTGACATTTCTTTTTAATATCTGTATATTCTAATCATACAGCAATACAAAAGAGTCGGTCTTTTCTCCTCCTTTAGCCGGCTCTTTTTTTTTGTCCTTTTCGAATTTTCAATTTACGGCTGCCCCGCCTGACCTTTTTCTTTACATACTATTTTTCATGCTGCGTCGTCGCCTTCCACGCTCACTCACGCTCGGCCTTCTCACTCGCTTCGGAAAATCCCAACTCCATAAAGTTAGAGTAGATTTCCTCGCTCGCTCCGGGTGCTCAGGCGCTTTTTCTTTTGCAAGAAAAAATCGCCTGCCGTTCCAGGCGACTGGCAGCTTCGTACTTTG
>JAILRX010000106.1 GCA_024697985.1 Treponemataceae bacterium
TTCTGTAAAAATTATAGTGAGTCTTGTCCGTAAGCGGAATCAAATCGGCAGGCTTATAGGCACTTGAAACCTTGTGAGTCTTGTCGATTAAAAGAAGCAGGTCATCCTTGTCGTTTTCAAGAACGTAGTTCAAATCAGCAATAAATGCTGCCTTGTTTTTGAGGATATAATCGGCCATTTCAGGTGCTTCGCCCAAAACGTTTGTAAACGGATATTCACCCGAAGATCGTTTTGCAAAAAGGGATTCAAGTTTTTCTTCATCCGCCGATTTTGCACAGGCAAAAGAAATCAAACTGAAAGAACATAAAACAAAAGAAAAAAGTTTTCTTGCGGCATTATTAAAAGTAAGTTTCATTAAGTTGTCATTCCCCTATATTTTAATTCGAGCATTGAAAGTCCCATTCCCGAATATTTGAATTTATTATCCAAAATCTTTTCTGAATCAGCATTTTCATCAGCACAGACATAGAAGCAGTCGCCGCCTTTCACAACCATTGATTTCACATCAATTTGAGATGAGATATCACTGTTTTCTCCAAGTCGGAAATTTGCCATTTCAACAGGAGCAACTGTCTTATCATCAGAATCAAAGAAACCGACAAATGGAAGTCCGGCATTCACATAAGAAATTTTATGCATGTTGAAATCAACCAGAGCAAAGAAAATCTGTATTTCTGAATTTTTCGGAATATTCTTGAAAATATAATCGTTTACCTTTTCGACAAAAAGCTTAAGGTCCGGCGTACAGTCGAAAATTGTTCGATAGATTGATTTAAGGACGAGCATATTTCGTCGTATCTCTGGAGTGTTATTTTTGATTTCACCAAAAACAATCAGATAGCTGTTCAAATCAATCTTTATAAAATCCATAATGTCATCAGAAGTCTTATTCAAAGTTCCGACGTTGTATTCTGCATCAAGTTTTGAACTTGGGATATTTTCCGTATAATACTGAAGGTATTGCAAAAGCTGGTTTTCTTCAGAAATTCGATAGCCCACCCTGTTGAATTCTTCTTTTGCCGCATATCGACCGTAAAGATGCTTGCTAAGATACCACGAAGCAACCAAAAGGATGACATTCCAGAACAAAAGCAAAACGTAATATGATATTCTCCATTCAGGTTTAATCAGTATTGAAAACATATATGGCACGGAAAACAATAAGCCTGCACCTACAACTGAACAGCAGAAATCCTTGGCAAGAAACAGTGAAAAAGAAAGCGTAAGTTTTTCATCTTCCGGCTTAATCCAAAGAATCATAGGTAATATTACAAAAGCAAATGGAAAAAGCGCATTGTAATAATTGATGGAATCAGGATTAAATAGTGAAAGTCCGAGCACTAAGGCTAAAGTTGCAAAGGTAAAAGTTATTGCGACAATGACATAACCCAAGAAAAGCTTTTCTGTCTGCTCCTTGTTGCGAATAATTTTAATCAGACAGGAAATGACCGAAGCCAGAGGCAGGATTAAAACGTATACCAGATAGAACAGCGTCAGGAACGAAAATTTAGAATCGCCCACATTCTGCATTCGGATAAAATAGCCTGATGACATGCTGTATGAAAAATCCGTGCTTGTCATGAAAACCATGTAAGCGGCAGCTGAAATTGATATTACTTCAAAAAGCGAAATGACTGTTCTGTTCGTTGTATTAAGCGAAAGCAAGAAGTTAGACGCAATATAGGTTGAACCAATCGATGCAATGAAATAAACCATATAACCTACGATGCACGACAAGGCTTCAAGTTTCAAAAGCGAAAATAAAATGAAAAGAGCATTCAAAACGGCAGAGATTCCAAAACAAAGAAAAACATAGTTCATCGAAACGACATTTATCTGTTTTCGAACCTTAACCTTTATCGCAGCATAAAAAAGGAAGGCCGCAAAAACCAAGTTCAATAAAATTGTAACTACAGTCGTCATATTTCAAGCCCCCTTCTCGTGATTACTTCGATTACATCATCATTTTTCAATGGATAGTTAGTCTCGATAAACGGAAGCTGTTTTTCAGCTGCCATCTCATATTTATTTGAAATCAAAGGAACGCTATCAGTAACCAGAGTTTTCTTAGGATGGATGAAAATATCGTAATCAGAACCGTTTATAAAACTAAGGTTCATTTCTGTATTGTCGATGATGCCTGCAATTACAGAAATCCTAACTCCCTTCATGTTCAAAAGAAAGATGGATTTGTCCAGATACTCCATGTTTTTCTTGAGGTCTGTATTATCGCCGACAGCATCAAAAGTGCTTTGTACGATTTTCTTTACGATTTCAGAACCAACTCTTCTGTTTTCAACTTCGCAAACATAAAAAAGATTCTTGGTAAAATCCAGAGGGATGATATCGAAAATGGCATTTTCTGAAAGGTCAAACTTTAAGGAAAGGTTTTTCGAAAGTTCAATCGAGTCGATACCATCTGAAGTTTTCGTAATCGTAAAAGACTTATCCTTGTCTTTCTGTTCATAGACGAAACGGTCATAGAACAGATTGACAAATTTATAGGTTAAAATCTGGGAGCAGATAAAGAAGAAAAAGCCCAGTATCAATGTGGCCGGAAGTCCTGTTGAATCATTAATTACAAAGTAGCTGATGCTCATACCGATGCAGGCAACTACAAAACTAAGCAGGAGGACAAGGCAAAATCGTTTTGCTGTCTTTTTCATTAACTAAAGCTCCTTAGGATTTAATTCCTGGATAAATCAGATATCTTTATCAATTTTGGAGAGTCAGATGGATCTGAAACTTTCATCAATTCTTCATAAAGAGCCTTTTCTTTAGAAGAAAGCCTTGATGGAGTCTGCACGATGAGTTTTACGTACAGATCACCTTTTGAACTTGAATTGACAGAAGCAACTCCTTCGTCGCGAATTTTAACAAGCTTTCCGCTTTGAATTCCTGAAGGAATCTTAAGCTTGATTTTTCTGTTATCAAGCGTATTTATAAAGATTTCTGCGCCCAAAGCAGCCTGAGGCAACGTAATAGGAACAGCACAGTACAAATCTTTTCCGTCACGTTCAAAATATTCATGTGATTTAACATGGATTACAACAAAAAGGTCTCCGGCAGGTCCGCCGTTTCGGCCCGCATTTCCCTGTCGCGGAATCGTGATTCGTTTTCCGTCATCAACTCCGGCTGGAATCGTTATGGCAATCTTTCGTTTCTTTGATTTTACGCCAGTTCCGCCACAATAAGGACAAGGATTGTCGATTACAGAACCCGTACCCTGACAGGTCGGACAGGTCTGAGCCATCGAAAAGAAACCGGCACTTCGTCTGACTTGACCGGCACCGCGACAGGTAGGACAGGTTTTTCTAGATGCACCATTTGCACCGCCTGTACCATGACAGTTGTCACAAGTTTCTTCATGCTGGAATGAAATTTCTGTTTTAGTTCCGAAAACGGCTTCCTGGAATGAAATTTCAAGATCATATCTGAGGTTAGCGCCCTGATTAGGACCTGACGAGCTCCGACGTGAAGAACCGCCTCCGAAAAAGTTTTCGAAAATACTGCCGAAGTCACCGAAAATATCGTCGAAATCATGGAACTGATTAGGGTTAAAACCTCCGGCACCGGCACCGTCTACGCCGGCAAAACCGAACTGATCATAAGCCTTTCGTTTTTCGTCATCAGAAAGAACCTCGTAAGCCTCGGTTGCTTCCTTGAATTTTTCTTCTGCTTCTTTATTTCCAGGATTTTTATCAGGATGATATTGAATCGCTAATTTTCTGTAGCCTTTTTTAATTTCATCTTTTGTAGCATTCTTGGCAACACCAAGAACTTCATAATAATCACGTTTAGCCATTTTCAAATCCTTATCAAAAAGTTTAGCATGAAAGGCGTATTTTTTCAATCTATAAAGAATAAGCCTCTCGTGCAGATAAATAAAAAAAAACGCACCCGCCTCTATACAGCAAGGTGCGCTTTTCAAGAACCGCAGTGAATACGGTCCTCAAAAATTTATTTGTCGTCGTCTACAACTTCGTAGTCAACATCATCAGCTGTACCGCTTGTGCTTGAACTGCCGGCACTCTGTTCTCCAGAAGCTCCTGCACCTGCATTACCTGCACCAGCTGCTCCACCCTGAGCTGCCTGCTGCTTGTAAACTTCTTCAGCAATCTTATAAGAAGCCTGCTTAAGTTCTTCTGTCTTAGCCTTGATGTCTTCAACATTGTCGCTTTCCAAAGCTTTCTTCAAGTTTGCAATTGCATCTTCAATCTTCTGCTTATCAGCACCAGAAACTTTGTCTCCAAGTTCTTTCAAAGATTTTTCTGTAGCATAAACCATAGAGTCAGCTTCGTTTCGAACTTCAACCTTCTCTCTTTCTTTCTTATCTGATTCAGCGTTTGCTTCAGCTTCCTTAACCATTCGGTCGATTTCGCTTTCGCTCAAGCCGCTTGAAGATTCAATTCGTACGCTCTGCTCTTTTCCAGTTCCGAGGTCCTTAGCAGAAACGTGTACGATACCGTTTACGTCGATATCGAAGGTAACTTCAATCTGTGGAACTCCACGAGGAGCTGCAGGAATACCGACAAGGTCGAATCGTCCCAAAGTTCGGTTCTGGCTTGCCATTTCTCGTTCACCCTGAAGTACGTGGATTGAAACGGCTGTCTGTCCATCAGCAGCAGTAGAGAAGATCTGGCTCTTCTTTGTAGGAATTGTTGTGTTTCGTGCAATAAGTTTTGTCATTACGCCACCCATTGTCTCGATTCCCAAAGAAAGTGGAGTTACATCAAGCAAGAGAACGTCTTTTACATCTCCACCGATGATACCACCCTGAATAGCTGCACCGATAGCAACTGCTTCGTCTGGGTTTACACCTTTTGAACCTTCCTTACCGAAGATTTCTTTAACAACCTGCATTACTTTTGGCATACGTGTTGAACCACCAACAAGCAATACTTCATCGATTTCACTAGCTGTTACACCAGCATCTTTCAAAGCTTTTCGACAAGGTTCCTTTGTCTTTTCGAAAAGGTCATCTGTCATCTGCTCGAATTTTGCTCGAGTCAATGTTTTCTGTAAGTTCTTTGCACCTGAAGCATCAGCTGTAATAAATGGAAGGTTGATGTCAGTAGAAGAAAGAGCTGAAAGTTCAATCTTTGCTTTTTCAGCAGCTTCTCGAAGTCTCTGCAAAGCCATTCGGTCCTTTGAAAGATCAATTCCTGTTTCATCTTTGAATTCAGTGATGAGCCAGTCGATAATTCGTCGGTCAAAGTCATCACCACCAAGATGTGTATCACCATTTGTTGATTTTACTTCGAATACACCGTCACCAAGTTCGAGGATTGAAATATCGAATGTACCACCACCAAGGTCGTAAACAGCGATTGTTCGGTCATTTTTCTGGTCCTTGTTGAAACCATAAGCCAAAGATGCAGCTGTAGGTTCGTTGATGATTCGTTTTACGTCCAAACCTGCGATTTTTCCGGCATCTTTTGTAGCCTGTCGCTGAGCATCGTTGAAGTAAGCTGGAACTGTGATTACAGCTTCTGTAACTTCTTCTCCGAGGTAGTCTTCTGCAGTCTTCTTCATTTTCTGAAGGATCAAAGCACTGATTTCCTGTGGTGAATAAAGTTTTCCGCTGATGTCAACACGAACGTCTTCTCCGTGATCTACAACGTGATATGGAACGTTCTTAGCTTCTCCTGTAAGTTCGCTGTATCTATGTCCGATAAATCTCTTGATTGAATAAACTGTATTTTCAGGGTTTGTAATCATCTGGTTTTTAGCAGTTACACCAACAACTTTTTCGCCGTTTGCCTTAAAACCAACGATTGAAGGTGTTGTTCGAATACCTTCAGAGTTCTGAATTACGACAGGTTCGTTGCCTTCCATTACGGCAACACATGAATTAGTAGTTCCCAAGTCAATTCCAATAATCTTTCCCATTTTATTTCCCTCTTAGTTTTTATAAGTTTTTATTTTTCCTCTGTTTCTGTTTTTTCCGTGTCCGATTCAGCATTTGCACTGCCATCAGGCATAGAAACCATTACTTTTGCATGTCGCAAAACTCTTTCTTTAAGCATATAGCCTTTCATATAAACTTCTGCAAGACAAGGCTCTTTTACAGGAGCCGGATTGCTTGCTATTGCTTCATGTTTTTCAGGATCGAACGCATCGCCCTTTTCTGCAAAAGCAACAAGGTTGTATTTTGATTCAAGAGTATTTTTCAACTGTCTCTGAATCATCACTACACCGTCAACCAAAGGCTTGGCAGCTTCCACCTCTTTGGCACTTTCACTTGCAGCAAGCGCCCTGTCCAGGTCATCAAGTATGTTAAGCAAATCTGTAAGCAAATTTGAGTTTGCATAATCGATTGCATCCTGCTTTTCGCGAATCATTCGCTTTCGGTAATTATCGAAGTCTGCACATTTTCGGATATAATTATCTTTGTATTCTGCAGCCTCTTTTTGAGCATCAGCAAGCTGCTTCTCTACAGAAGGTTCGTTTTTGTCTGCTTCTGGTGCTTGAGTTTCTGTTGATTCGACTGTTTCGTTTGTCTCATCCAAGTTTTTGTTTTCTTCTTCTGTATTCATATCAATAAGATAATAATTTTAATAACAAATCGTCAATATTATTGAGTGATGAAATTTGCACCGAATTCTGTCATTACGATTTTTACTGACATGAATTCCATGCAGGTTTCTTCAGAAAAGGAAACCAAATCCATTGCGTATGGAGAAAGAAGATCTTCCGGATTATAGGAAAGTTCGAGAAGTGATTCCTGTCCTTCGCAGTCGCACCTGGACAGCGCGCCGTGCAGCTTTATTAAGTCGCTGGCGGCGGTAAACACATGATTCAGATGTTTTTCCTCGAATTTAAGCTTTAAAAACGCCAGCTGCATTTTTTCGATTTCGGCATGGGAAGTTTTTTCCAGGTCAAAGCCGGTTCCCTGTCCGCAGTTGTTGCATCTCTGCCATTCGGCAAAATCTGAAAGCAGAACGCTCGGCCTTAAACGAAGGGCATTCGTAACGGCCAAAAACCACGGCACGGCGCGCCCGTTAGAATAGAAGGCATCGAGGGCAAAACTCAAATTGCGGATGTTTTTTATATCCTGGGTTGAAAGCTTGTCAGTAGGAACAAGCGAAGAGTTTTCTATATAAATATGGTTCGGATAGTAAGAAATTGCCTCGTCCAGGCAGGCTCTGAAACGCTTCATCGTCGAAAAATTTGATGAATCAATCAAAAACCCAAAAACAAGACCTGATTCATTCAAAAGCGAAACTTTCTTATTGCAGAGCTTTTTCTTTTCATCAAGAAACGAACTTTCAAAATCAAATTCAAGGCAGCAGGAAATCTGCAAGAAAAGATCCATCAGTTTTTTGTTGAGCACTTCGAGCTTTGTCTGAACCGTAAGGTTCAAATCCGGGCAAGATTTTATGACAACCTGAACGAGTTTTTCAATTGATTCAGCATCAGGAACGAAAACCTCAAGTTCGGTTATTCCGTTTTTCTGAATCAGTTCAGGATGAGAAATCAAATTTTGGACAGTAAAATGAAATTGTTCCAATTGAATTTAGAGGAGCTGAATTCCAGCCTTGTCGCACTCTTTAATCATATCTTCAGGCCAGATGCTTACCTGTGTCTCTCCGATATGAGCCTTTCTTAAAAGGAACATGCACAATCGTGACTGACCGATACCGCCACCGAGAGTCTGAGTCAAATCGCCGTGCAAAAGTCGTGAATGGAAATAAAGTTCTTTTCGTTCAGGACAACCACGTTCTTCGAGCTGAGCTTCAAGTGATTCAGCAGAAACACGGATACCCATGCTGGAAAGTTCAAGAGCAGAACCCAAAACAGAGTTCCATACAATCAAGTCTCCGTTCAAGCCGTGATGACCATCACCTGTTTCTGTAATCCAGTCATCATAGTCAGGAGCACGTCCGTCATGGATTGATCCATCAGGCAACTTTCCGCCAATACCGATGATAAATACTGCACCATATTTTTCGGCAACACGGTTTTCCCTTTCTTTAGGACTAAGTCCAGGATACTGCTTCTGCAAATCATCAGAATAGATGAAGGTTACTTCTTCCGGTAAAGCCGGCGTCAAAGCAGGATATCTGTCATAAAGGAAAAATTCGGTTCGTTTGATACATCGATAAACTTTTCGAACGATATTTTTAAGGAAAGGAACGATTCTATCCAACTCATCGATAGCCATCTCCCAGTCCCACTGATCTACATATATTGAGTGAATATTATCAAGTTCTTCGTCTGCACGGATTGCGTTCATGTCGGTGTAAATTCCGAATCCGCTTTGCAATCCAAGGTCTGTAACCTTAAGTCTCTTCCATTTAGCAAGAGAATGTACGATTTCAAGTTTTGCATTATTCAGATCTTTTACCTGAAAATCTACAGGTCGTTCAACTCCATTCAAATCATCATTTATACCTGTTCCCTGTCTAACAAAAAGAGGAGCTGTTACTCGAGTCAAATTCAACTCTGTAGAAAGAGCTAACTGAAAAAAATCTTTGATTGCAACGATTGCATGTTCTGTTTCGCGAACTGAAAGAACCGGTTTGTATCCGGCTGGCTTGATTAATGTAGACATAAAAAACCTCTGAATAATTTGTTATACCACATTCGCAAATCTATGAAAAGTAGGCACACAAAATTTATTTCTAGCGCGGCTTGACGTTCTGTTTTTCAGGAGTAAGTTCAGTATACAAAACAGTTTTGCATCGGCCGGTTTCTTTTGCTTCGTACAAAGCCTTGTCGGCATTATTCTTGACCTGCTGCATGTCGGAAAAATCATCGATTTCCGTATTGGCACAGATTCCGGCACTGAAAGAAATGTACTGTTCTTTCGGGATGTCGCTCATGTCACGGTGCAATACCTTCTCAAGAGCAGGAATAAAATAGTTTTCTTCGACGATACCTTGTCGCAGGCGGTCTGTAGCACGCAGAGCTTCAAGCGATGAAGTTCCAGGTAAAAGCACGATAAACTCATCACCACCAAATCTTGATACAAAATCAACCTTTCGATAGATGCGCTTCAAGAGTTTTGCAAAACTTTCAATCATTACGTCGCCGGCTTCGTGACCGTAAGTATCGTTATAGAACTTGAAGTGGTCCAAATCGATGAACGTGATTGATGTGAGATATTTGACGTTTTCTTTATTGTCATAGCGGCGGATGAGCTCGCTTTCGGATTCAAGTTTTTCCTCGAGGGCACGTCTGTTGTTCAATTTTGAAAGCTGGTCAATTGATGAAAGCTGCTGCAGATGCTCCCTCTGACTCAAGATTGTAAGCTGAGACTGGATGTTTGAAAGTCCGATCTTAAGGATGTTCAAGTCCTCCCGCTTATATTTTTTCATATTATCAAGCTCGATGATGACAGCAGCTGAACTTTCATACTTAGAAAGATTGTAGTACCAGACATTATCAAGAATAGGGATAAAGTTAGTTTTGGAATCTACCGTCTTGATCATCAGGTATTTCCACTCTCCTTCTTCAGGCAAATATTTCGAATTTCGCACGATTGAATGGCTGATGATCCATTCGTCAGAATCCTCGTCGATTTTGGCAAAATAAATCGCCTTGCACAGCATGTAATCTGAAATTTCGCTTACGACATCCTCGATGTATTCGTCCCGAGTCTCTGCGCTTCCGGCAAATTCCATGAGGCGATTCAAGAACTGAGAATCGCGGATCCGCTTTTTAAGAGAATAAAGAATCTGGTCTTTCGTACTCTGTCTTTCAAGCCGCTCAAGAGAAACCAAAAAGTGCGGAAGGAAAAAGTCCAGCGTATAAATTCTACGGATAGGAACTTCAGCATAGTTTTCTATATAAAACGTGAAATTTTCATCCTGAACGACCTGTTCAGCCTGTTTTCTGTAGACATCGGAAAGTTCATCCTCTTCTTTTCGGTAGAGGAAATATGAATAAAGATACCTGATGTATGCAAGAAGCTGTTTTTGCTCTGGAATTTTATCCATCAGTCTCTTTTCTGCGACGGCAAAAAGTTTTTTCGACTTTTCAAGTTTTCCGTTGTGCATGGCAAAAAGCGCGCTCAACGTAATCAGGATGACATTTGAAAAGTCAGAATAAGGAAGCCCGTTTGATTTTATATTTCTGCACCAAAGATGTGCATGAGTGTATTTTCCGTAATAGATATCGATTAATGCCTGAATTGCGTAAACATCATTCAAAGAGTAACCAGTAATGGATTTCTTGTCGTATACACGCATGATTTTTGCGATTGAATTCAAAAGGCGTCGGCACTCTGCATAGTAACCGATGAAAAGATAGATTTTAGAAACATTGTTCAAGGTGTAAAGGATTTCCTTTGTATCGGAAAGCTGAAGAACCTGGTCAGAAACTTCAACCATCACCTTGAAAGCTTTGAGGTAATCGCCCTGTATGAGCATTTCATTTACGATGCTGTTTCGGATATTTACGACAGCCGTAACATCATCAAGTTTTCGTCTGATAATATCGGCTTTATTCAGACATTCAATTGCTTCTGTGTGTTTCAAAAGCCTGGAATACAAAAGACCTTTAATATTATAGGCTTCGGAAAGTGCAAGTTCATTATCAATGCTACCAGAAAGTTCGATCGCCTCATCAATTGCCGAAATATATTTTTCTATCTCAGTGCATTCTGAATCAAAAACCGTGCATGGAATCAAAAAGAGCGTTTCAATATAGTTATTGATAAAACGTTTTTCCTGATTCTTGAAAAGTTCGAGAGTTTCAAAATATTTGGTTTGAAGTTCAGGATTTTTCTGTTTCTGCATGATCCTACACAACATTGAATGTGCAAGATAGAATTCGCAACAGTCGCTGTCAGAGTCCTTGGATAAATCGATCAAGTTGCAAACTAATTGTGTCGCATCAAAGAAGGCCTTTCGTTTAAAAAAGATATTTGAAAGACAGTATTTTACTGAAACCTGAATATCCGCAAATTCTTCCTTATCAATAATTGAGTTCAGGCAGATTTCTGCATTTTCATAATCTTCGGTACAGAAAAACACCCAGGACATTTCAAGCATGATTCTTCCAATTTTATCACTGGAAAAAATATTTGTCGGACGCTCCTGAAGAAGCTTTTTTGCGTATGTCGCTGAATTTCCGAACGAGAAAAAATTGTTGCAGTCAACAAAAAATTTAAGGACATTATCCGGATTAAAGAAGTTGTTTTCCTCAAGAACAACCATAAGGTCTTTTGACTCGTGGATGCCTTCCCGGACGGCTTCGTAGTAATTTTCTTTTGATGAAAGCTCGCTGAAAAAAGCAGAGCTGTCGTTGTTAAGTTCTGTTTCCGTAAGATCGATGCAGACCAGGGTCTTGCAGCGATGCGAATCCTCGAGCATTCGGACAATTTCAAAACTGTCGCTGTCCATCAGCTGGGCATTCAAAATTACGAGAGGAGATGCAACTACATGGGAAAAAATTTCAAAAACGGACTTGAGGCTTCGCTTGTGCTCGTACTGAAACTGCTCGAACACAGGGATATCATCTCTGAACGCAGAAACTCCATCAGAAAAATACGAGACAAACGTATCCTTTTGCGGTCCGTAAACATAATCCTCAATCTGGGCAACATCCGTTATCTGCTTTTGAAGGACAGACAAAAAAGGCGCCATTGGGGTAAAGTTTACGGAAGGTTTCATAAAATCCATTATGATGCAGTCGTCAGACACAAAAGACGGAATCTGTTTCATCAGCCCCGAATCGCAAGAAATATATCTTACAGAATCCATGCTGTCAAAGAAGTCTTTTATGTTACAACTGATTTCCTTGCTCAACTCCATATCAAATATGGTATATCGAAAATAAGCAAAACTCAAATCATTTTTTAGAATTCACTTATATTTTTGTTTTGTGGCGGGCACGTTTTGTGGCGGGTTTTAAGTCGGGCTGGTTGCACGCCGAATGGGTTTTAAGGCGGGCGGGGTTGCGCGCCGGATGGCTTTTAACTCGGGCAGGTTGCGCGATGGAATGGGTTTTAAGTCGGGCTGGTTGCGCACCGGATGGCTTTTAACTCGGGCCGGTTGCGCGCCACGAATCTATGACAAAAAAATGCCCGGCACAGGCAAGTCACCTGCACCGGGCAATCGTTATTTATTTTTGCAAGATAAATTCAACTCGTCGGTTTTTCCAGTTAACGCTCTTGTCGTTACCTGGAGCAATCGGCATCGTACCGCCACGTCCTACCGTAGTAAGACGAGATGCACTTACGCCGTATTTAACAAGTCGAGTCTTAACATATTCGGCTCGTTTTTCTGAAAGCGGAATATCCTTCTCGCCTTCTTCCAAAGTGCCGGAAATGTTATTTGCATGTCCTTCGATTACGATGTTGTAATCCTTGAACTTATTGAGGATTTCAGCAATTCGTTTAAGGACTTTTTCGTTGTTTGCAATCTGTTCTTTTGTAAGTCCGTAAGTCGGATCCTTGTCCTGACCTACAAAGTCGGCCTGATTTGCGCGGAATACGATTGAAGGAATCAAGATTCTGAGCAAATCTCCGTCTCGAATTACAAGAACATCAACTGTGATGGTGCCTTCAACTTCGCTTGTAAGACCGATTGAATCAGTTACCGTAAACTTATATTTGTACTCTGTTGCAGACTGTACAAGCTCGCCAGAGTTGCTTCGTCCGTTCCAAACAAGTCGGTCTGTGATTGTTGAATCTCCGCTTGTCTTCCAGAATGATTTTGGAGCACCATTTTCACCTGGAGCAAAGATTTCAAATGACCATGCTGAAACTGGAAGGAGGCTGTCGCACTTGAGTTTTACGAAAAGGTCATCATCGATGCCGTCGTTATCCGGGCTGAAATACTTAGGCAAGGTCTGAACCTTAAGGCTTGGAGCATTTGCAACACACTTGAATGAAGAAGTTGTAGATGAAACTTCGTCACCCTTAGCATATACGATGTCCATCTTGGCGATGTAATCACCGTTTGCAACCTTTTCATCCGATGTAGTTCCGGTCCATTCGATTTTTTCCGGCAGATCTTTCTGATCTTCAGTAGACCATGATTTTACAGTCTTTCCAGATGGATCCATGACTGAAACTTTCCAGCTTTCGATTCCGTCTTTTGGCTCAACCATGATTTCGAAAATCTGAGAACCCTTGTCGTTTTCTGCCAATGGAGAGAACGCTTCGTTCGTGCCTGTAATGTAGGCCTTTACGATTCGGGTATCGATTGTAATGTCAGAAATCTTCGAAACGCTCTTGTTTCCGGCCATATCAATGCTTGTAAGTTCAGCACTGTATTTTCCGTCAGCAACCTTTGATCCTTCAGAATTTGTTCCATCCCAGACAAAGGCCGAAGGATTATCCTGCCATACGATCTGGCGGACTACCTTGCCCTTTTCATCAGAAATCGTGAACTTCCAAGAATCTTCTTTTGAAGTCTTCATGTCGAAACGAGCTTCATCTTTCTTGCCGTCAGCATTTGGAGAGAAGATCGTGTTATCAATATCAAACTTAGCAATTTCAGGATATGTCGTATCAAGTTTTACGCTCTGAGGATAGGTCGTCGTAACGTTTCCGCTGTTCGATTCAATCTTGAGAGAAACTTCGTAGGTTCCTTCTGGACATCGGACACCTTCGTTGTCGAGGCCATTCCATTCAAATACGTTCTTGATGTCGGCTTCTTCGGTCCAGTCGCGAACGACATTTCCTTTTGAATCCTTGATTGTAAGAGAATAGTTCTTAACGCCGCTTCTAGCCTTTACGATAGGTACGAAACAAACCGTATCCTGAACCTTGTCGCCATTTGGACTGAAGGCTTCGTATTCACAGTGCAAAGCAAGTTCTGTCTTTGAAACATCAAGTTCGAATCCATTTTCAGTTCTGGCAGTTGTCGTATTTCCAGCATCATCAGTTGCAGTAATTTCATAGAAATATACGCCTTCTTTTGCAAGATTACCGTTATTGTCAATTCCGTTCCAAACGACAGTCTCAGGAGCGATTCCTACGAATGTCCAGGTCTTGATTTCATTGCCGTTGCTGTCAACGATTCTGGCATTCCACTGATTTTCTTTTGAAGTCGTCTGTAAGAATGTAATTGTATCTTTGTTGCCGTCGTTGTCCGGTGAAAGCACATCAGAATCGCAGGAAACAGAAACACGTGGAGCAAGGTTATCAACAGTAAACTTCATTGAGTGTTTTGGATTCTGACCGTTGTTATATTCTATATTAATAGAACAAACATAATTTCCATCGAGGAGCACATTGCCTTTATCATCATATCCATTGAAATCAATTTCTGAAGGAACGTCTTTTTCACCCGACAGAGTTTTATAGACATTGCCCTTTTCATCAGCAATCTGGAATTTCCATGATGTCATGCCGTTCTGATTTGGCACATCAATATTGATCAAAAGGTTATCCTTGATTCCGTCGCCGTTAGGACTGAAAGGAGTTCCCAAAAGATTGAGCTGTGCCGTTCGAGGAATTGCATCGTAGATGATGTTTGAAATCGTGGCATTTTTAGAAACGTTTCCTGCAAGGTCCGTGCTTGAAATCTGATATGAATAGATTCCTTCAGAAACGTAATTTTCGTTATCGTCTTTTCCGTCCCATTCGATCGTGACAGGAGAAGCATTTTCCCAGGTATAGGTCTTTACTACGTTGCCGTTTACATCGCTGATATTTGCCTTCCAAAGCTGTTCCTGAGAACCGCTCTGCTTGATTGTAAGGGTCGGCTTTGAACCTGCCCCGAAAATCTTTGCGCTTTCAGAAGGCTGAGTCAAAGCAATCTGCGGAGCCGTATTGTCGACTACAACTTTATACTGTTTTGACTTTGCTTCGTTGCCGTTATCATCAACTGCACGGAAGTAATATGTATAGGTTCCGTCCGCTGCAATTTCGTTCGAATCTGTAAGTCCATTCCATCTTACTTGAGAAGGAACATCAACTCCCTTCTTTGGAGAAAAAGCTGATCCTACGTTCTTGAAAAAGTCCTTGGCACCATCACCTGAAACAAGTCCGCGGAAAAAGGTCTTTGCCGAATCATCTGCGCGGTCCTTATTTCCCATCCTCTTGATTACATTTCCCTTTTCATCCTGAATGACAAGTTCCCATTCACTGATGTATCTTTTGTCCTTGATTGAAAGAGGAATTATAAGTTCATCCTGAACACCGTCATTGTTCGGTGAAATATAAACGGTTTCCTTTGCAAAAACCGAGCCTGCAAGAAAAAGCAGGGCTGATGCTGTTAAAAGATATTTTTTTAAGGATTTCATTCTTCATCATCCTCCCACAAAATAATTTCTGGAGCGGCAGTATCTTTCTGTCCAAGACTGACTGTAAGTCCGACGCTTGCAACATTGATCTGCGATGATTTTGTTTCGATATTTCGGTAAGCTGATGAAATCTTCATTTCACTCTGCTCCCATCCCTGTTTTGCCATGAACGAATCTTTCTTTTTAGCAGTGTCGAAATTGAAATTTACGCTGATTCCAGCAGTAGGTGTTGAAAAAGGAACGCCTGAAATAAGTTCGCGGACATTTACTTCCCAACCAGTACTGATCTTTACGATGTTGTAAATCAGGAACTGCATTCCAAGGTCAAAAACTGCATTCTGGAAAGAAGGTGCAGAAAAATCAGTTGAAAATCCCCAGGTAAAATTCTTGTAATCAAGGAAGTCACCGGCAAAACCAACTCTCATCGTAAACGGAGCTTCAAGCCCTACAACCTTATCAGTTCCGTAATAAAGACCTTCCTGTGTACTTTCAAACGATTTTCCCAAGCCCGTAAAAGAAACGGCCCATCGAGCATTTTCGATAAATGAAACCTTACCGAGCATGTACCAGAAACCAAGGTCACAGGCAAGAGCCCAGTCAACCTCAGGTCCATATCCTGTATACAAACCGATTCCGATATAAAGTCTGTCCGTCAAATCCTTTGCGTAGGCACCACGGGCTGCAAACGAATTTCCATAATCCATTCCGACAAGACCGTCCATTAAAAAGCCCTGAATGACAACGGCACCAACACCGTATCGAGAAGGGATCACAAGACCTGCCTGAAGAGTCTGACCATAAGTTAAAGACGTAGCACTTGAAAAAAGCGCCGTATAATCAACGTCCATCATGTAGCGCTGCTCACCTGCAATAAGTGATGGGTTTACGGCAATCGAAGAAGAAACCGTATCCTGGACTCCGCCTCCGGTAACCGAAGAAGCACCGCTAATCATTTCTGGACTTGTAAGTTCATAATAATTATCAGCATAAACGATTGGATTGTATGCAAAAACTGGAACAGCAGCTGAAAACACTGCAATGCAAAAAAGAGTTCTTGCAACTTTAGAAAAATTCATCAGAACCTCCTGAGAAAAAATTTAAGCATTTGATTATAGCATGAATATATAGAAAATAAAAGATAACTCATTTTTAAATGAATTATTGACCATTGCTCATTTGCAGAATACAATTGTAAACATGAAATTCAAAACTTTTAAGGGCGGAATTTATCCACCAGAACACAAGGAAATGGCAGAAAACTTTCCTATAGAAAGCGTTTTTCCTGCCACGAAGACGGTCAGTATTCCTGTAACTCAAGGCGGTGCTCCAAATCAGCCTGTCGTTAATGTTGGCGACAGAGTTGTACGCGGACAAATAATCGCAAAAAATGATGCTTTTATGTCTGCACCAGTACACGCTTCGGTAACCGGAACTGTAAAGAAAATTGAAGTCAGACCTCTGGCCGCAAACCAGGACGGATTGTGCATAACAATTCAGGCTGAAGACTCAGACGAAACAAGCTTTTTGCCGGTACTCGATCCATTTGGATGCACAAAGCAGGAAGCTCTTGCCCGCGTTAAAGAAGCAGGCATCGTAGGAATGGGAGGAGCAGCCTTCCCTACTCACGTAAAACTTAGTCCACCTCCTGGAAAGGTAATCGACTGCGTAATTGCAAATGCAGCAGAATGCGAACCTTACCTTACAATCGACTACAGAACGATGAAAGAGACTCCAGAAACCGTAGTTGATGGACTTGCAATCGTTGTTCACATTGTAGGCGCTCAGACAGGAATCATCGGACTGGAAGACAACAAAATTGATTTGCTTCCAATATTAACTGATGCAATTGATAAAGCCGGATTTTCAGACAAGCTCGGCGTATGCATGGTTAAGACAAAATATCCACAGGGCGGTGAAAAATCACTCGTAAAAGCCGTACTGAACAGAGAAATTCCATCTGGCGGACTTCCAGCAGACGCAGGATGCGTAATCAGCAACGTCGGAACACTCTGCGCTATTTCAGAAGCTTTCCGTCTTGGAAAACCGCTCATCGACCGAGGCTTTACAGTTTCGGGCGGCGCATGCGAAACACCTAAAAACTTGAAGGCTCCAATCGGAACAATCGTTTCTGACTTGATTCCTTCAGTATTCAACACAAAACCGGAACTTACAAAAATTCTTTCGGGCGGACCTATGATGGGATTTGCCTGTGCAAACACAAACTTTCCGGTAGTCAAAAACACATCAGGCATTACATTCCTCAACAACAAGGAAGCCGACATAAAAGAAGAAGGCCAGTGTATCGGATGTGGCAAATGCATCGGAGTCTGTCCTATCAGACTTACTCCTGTAATGATCGTTCGCTCCCTCAAGGCTGATAACATTGATGAAGCAAAGAAATTCGGTCTTATGGACTGCATCGAATGCGGTTCGTGTGCCTACACCTGTCCTGCAAACATCAAGTTTGTACAGCGTTTCCGAATGGGAAAAGGCATCGTAAGGGCACAGATGGCAGCAGCAAGAGCAAAAGCCGAAGCTGAAAAAGCAAAAGCCGAAGCTGCAAAGGGAGGAAAATAATGGCATCTGCAGACACAAACGAAATTTATTTGTCATCAAGTCCGCACTTCAAGAAAAAGCTTTCTACGTCGGACATAATGATTTGCGTAATCATTTCGCTCATCCCGATTTGTATTAACGGAATCGTAATTTTTGGAATTCCAGCCCTTGTAACAATTTTGGTTTCAACAGCAAGCTGCGTTCTTTTTGAATTTCTATTCCAGCTGGCAACGAAACAGAAAATCCGACTCAAGGACTGTTCTGCCATCGTAACCGGAATCCTGCTTGCCCTCGTTCTGCCTCCTACAACTCCTGTATGGATGACAATTCTTGGAGCAGCCTTTGCAATCATCGTTGCAAAAGGATTTTTCGGCGGTATCGGATCGAACGTATTCAACCCTGCCCTTGCAGGACGTGCGTTCATGTTCGTAAGTTTCCCTTCAGCAATGGGTTCAAAATGGCTCATGCCTCACATGAAAGTTTCAATGCCTGATGCAATTTCAAGTGCAACAACACTTTCTCAGGTAAAAGCTGGCGACTTTTTCGCAAATGGTGATACCTACCTCCAGTTTTTCCTTGGAAACAGGGCCGGATGTATCGGTGAATCAAGCATTCTCTGGATAACAGTTGCATTCATCTTTTTGATGATTACAAAAATCATCGATGGAAAGGCTACTATTTCAATGGTTGCAGTCGTAACGATCCTCAGCGCAATTGCCGGTGAAGACGTACTTCTGATGCTGTTGAGCGGCGGTCTTCTTTTCGGTGCCGTTTTCATGGTAACTGACTATGCAACAACTCCAGTAACAGGCTGGGGACGAGTAATTTTCGGAGCAGGATGTGGACTTATCACCTTCCTCATTCGAAAATTTGGCGGATATCCGGAAGGCGTAATGTTCAGTATCCTCATCATGAATGCGGTTACTCCATTCCTCAACAAGATTACCCACCGAAAATACGGTTATCAGAAAAAGCCTAAGGCAAAGAAAGCTGATAAAAAGGACGGTGCAAAATGAAAAAAGACATTGCTCAGATGTTCAAGCTTGGCGCCGTTCTTGCAGCATTTGCAGCCGTAGCGTGCGTACTTTTGGCTTTGGTAAACAACCTCACATTTCCTGTAATTGAAGCAAAAAAAGCTGAGGACCTTAAAAACGGACTTCAGGAAATCTTTGTTGATGCAACGGATTTTGAAGCATATCCAGACTTTACAAAGGAAACCATCAACGGTGTAACTCTCGAAAGCATTTACATCGCTAAAAGAGGTGACTCTGTAATCGGAGCTGCAATTCAGGCAACTGGTCCGACATACGACAAGGCAACAATCCTTACAGGAATCACGACAGAAAACACAATCAAATCGATAAAGATTCTTGCCATCAGCGATACTTCAGGATTCGGACAGAATGCAACAAAGCCTGAATTCTATACGCAGTTCGCAGGTAAATCCTTGAGCGACAACTTTTCAGCTGAAAAAGGCGGAGATATTGACGGACTTTCGGGAGCAACAATTACCCGACGTGGTGTTGCCAATATCCTTAAAATTTCAACTTCAAAAGCAACACAGGCTTTGAACGCAGTTACAAAAGGAAGTGCAGAATGAAAAACGGTTTGAAAATCTTTACGAACGGATTAGTTAAAGAAAATCCACTTTTGGTTTTGATGATTGGTCTCTGTTCTTCACTTGCCGTAACTACAGAAGTTTTGAACGGACTTGGTATGGGACTTGCCATGACCTTCGTTCTTGTCATGAGTGAAATAATCATCAGTTTATTCAGAAAATTGATTCCGGACTCAATCCGAATCCCGGTATTCATCATCGTAATTGCAGCATTTACGACAATCGTTGACTTGTTGATGCAGGCTTATTTACCTGCCCTTTCCAAATCAATGGGCGTATTCATTCCGCTTATCGTTGTAAACTGTATTATCATGGGCCGAGTAGAATCTTTTGCAAGCAAGAATCCAGTTGGACACGCTGCACTCGACGCTCTCGGAATGGGACTTGGCTACCTTTGGGTTCTTACAGGAATTTCAATTGTACGTGAAGTTTTAGGAAAAGGCTCTTTTGCAGGCTTCAAATTCATCCCTGACGAATACGTCATCGGATTTTTCACGAAAGCTCCGGGCGGATTCTTCGTTTTCGCAATGTTCATTGCAGTTACACAGATGATCCGACAGGCTAAAGAAAGCAAAGCTGCAAAAAAGGAAGGTGAAAATGCCTAATCTATTGAATATTTTCTTAAAATCAATGCTCGTTGATAACGTTGTACTCATTCAGTTTTTGGCACTCTGTCCATTTATCGGAATGACCAGCGATACAGGAAAGGCAACCGGTATGGGAATCGCAACTTCTTTCGTTATGGTTCTCGCAACCGCAGTTACCTGGCCGCTTTATTACTTTGTTTTGGAACCACTCGGATTGAAATTCTTGCAGACGCTTATTTTCATCCTTGTAATCGCTTCTTTGGTTCAGCTCGTAGAATTCTATCTCAAGAAATCTGCACCAGCTTTGTACAGCTCAATGGGCGTTTACCTCGCATTGATCACAACAAACTGTGCAATCCTTGCCGTTACCCTCAACTGCATCAGCAAAGAATACAATTTTATTGAAGCTATTGTTTATGCTCTGGGCTCTGCATCAGGATTTTTACTTTCGATGATTTTGATGAGCGGAATCCGTTCAAGAATCAAGATTGCAAACGTTCCAAATTTCGTAAAAGGAACTCCGATTCTTTTCGTCGCAGCAGGTCTTCTTTCACTTGCTTTCGGCGGATTTTCAGGATTGATTAAATAAGGCGGCAAAAATGAAAACTATTTTATTTACACTTTTAGTTTCTGCCGTTCTGGCAATGGTTTTGGGTATTCTTCTTGGATTTTTCAAGAAAATTTTCCACGTTGAAGTTGATGAAAAAGTCAGCAAGATCCGAGCCTGTCTTCCAGGAGCAAACTGCGGTGGATGCGGATATCCTGGATGTGACGGATATGCGGCAGCCGTAGCACGAGGCGAAGCTCAGGTTAACGTATGTTCAGCCGGCGGCGCAGAAGTTGCAAAGAAAGTCGGTGAAGTAATGGGCGTAACAGCAGAAACTGTTCAAAAGGTAGCCTTCGTAGGATGCCGGGGAACAAAAGATGTTGCACTTGCACGCGGTAAATACACAGGAATAAAGACCTGCGCCGCCGCAAAACAGGCCATCAACGGAACAAAGCTCTGTAACTGGGCTTGTATCGGTTACGGTGACTGTGTAAACGCCTGCTCTTTCAACGGTCTTACGATTGGAGAAGACGGACTTCCACACGTAAACAACAGCATCTGTACAGGATGCGGTTCATGTGCAAGAGCCTGCCCTCAGAAAATCATCAAACTTAACGTTGCAGACCTTAAGGGTGTCGTAGTTCACTGTTCAAACAAGAATCCTAACAAGGCTCAGGTAATGAAGTTCTGCAAAAACGGATGCATCAAGTGCGGTAAATGTGAAAAGACCTGCGAATTTGACGCCATCCATCTTGTAGACGGAATTCCGGTTGTAGATTACACAAAATGTACAGCATGCGGAAAATGTGCCGAAGGATGTCCTACAAAGGTTCTTTCTCTGGCAAACGCTTAAAGAAAACATACGATAAAACTGACGTGGAGTGCCCGATTTATTTTCTGGCACTCCATTTTTTTTACATTGACTTTTCATATTATTTTTCCGATAATGATAATATGGCAGATAGTAAAGGAAACGAAAGCTTTTTCGCACGATTATTTTCAAAATTGCTCAAAAGTTCAGACCCGGACGTTGAAAAAAAACGTCTTTTGAAGAACATCGCAAAAGAAACAAACCATAATAAATACAAATTCATCAAGACAAGTTCTTTGGAGGCAACTCCACAGTTTGGAAAATTCTTTTACGACATTTACAAAGCGATAGCTCCTGCCCAGTCAATCGTAAGAAACATTCAGAATCCAAATCAGTTCAAAAATGCCGTTTTCATCATGGGAATGAGCGGAGAACAGCAGCAGATTTACGAACGACTTTCTGAAGAAAACATCATCCAGGAAGCTGCAAAAACTCCTTTCAATGAGTTTGAAGAATCAATCAAGCAGGATTTGCAGGCTTTCACAAACGATTTCGATTCAGATAAAATCAACAAATTGAATGACATCTACAGAAAGCTCGAAATGTTCAAGGTTTTCTGCGAATATGACTACTACTTCCTTTTGAAAAAATTCGACTCATCAATAAAAGAAGCAAGTTTCAATATTCCGCCTCGTTTCGACAATATCCGAGGTGAATACGTTGTAAATGAAATCAAGGATTTTTACGACATTCTTTATTCAATGCAGCTCGAAGGTGACTGGAGCGGCGTCCTCAAGGTTTTCAAGGAACTTCGCGGAGTTGAACCTGTAGCCCTCAAAACCTGGAATAAGGTCCTCGCACTCTTGCGTGATGTACGAAACTCAAGAATCCTTGAAGAAATGCTCAAGCTCATCCTTCAGGATCCTTTCTATACACAGAAAGTTAATGTCGAAAGCACAGAATTCGTTGATGAATTTTTGGATAAGCTCAAGAATCAGACTCAGGAAGCTCTTCGAAAAGTTGAAAAACAGAGAAAAGATTCCAAAGTCGGAGAACTTGCGACAGGCCTTTTCGGAACGGCTGAAGTCAGCATGCTCAGAAACTATACGACAGCCCTTAATCCGGTTTTTGAACGAAAGAACCTTACAGGATACACATATTGCCAGCCTCTCAATTACATGAAGGCTTTCTTGACTGATATTTTCAAAAAGGATGTCAGGGAATTTGCCGACCTGGTTTTGATCCGAGGTAAATGGACAACAAACGTACTTTCAAAACAAATTTCAGACGTATACAATGCAATTCTTGCAAACTGCGAAGAACTTAACGCTTTCGACGACGGACTTTCAGAAGAAAGAGAACGTGGTGGAAAGATCAAGACTCTCAGTCTTAGAAGTGACAAGGATACAGAAGCAAACAAAATCATCAGAACGCAGCTTCGTGACATCAACGATGAGGCTTTGAACATTCTGGCATCTACTTCACAGAACCTGGTTCAGTTTGCACGCGACATCAAGGCGCTTTTGGAAGACAAGGAAAAGACAAGTCCACAGATGATCATCAACTGGAAGGAACTTGAGCACTTTTCTGACACGCCAATCCGCGAATTCGGAATTGCAATCTACAAGAGCATCTATCAGTTCGTAACATTGATGCAGGTTTTCCTGAAAAAGAACTAAGCGCCGCAATTCGTAGGTGCGCAGTTTAACGTACCACAATCAGACTCAGTTTTCCCCAAAATAATTGTTTACGTCATCGCGCTTGAGCACTATAAGCGAAAGGTCGTCGAACAATCCTGCTTCACCACAGAATTTTTCAAGTTCAGAAATAATCGTGTCACGGATTTGTGTGGCAGTTTTGGACTTGTTTTCAACCAGAAGTTTTTCTACCCTTTCAATGCCGAACGGCTCGAAATTTTGGTTTATAGATTCAGTCAATCCATCTGTATACAAAAGAAGGATGTCGCTTCGTTTCATGATGAAATCAGACTGCACGGAAGAAACCGGCAGTTCAGACAAACCGATGGCACCGTACTGAAGGTCTGAATTTTCCGGCCCGATTTTTCGTACTTCCCCGGTAAACGAATCAAACAGAATCGGATTCGGATGGCTGGCACGGACAAGTGAAACGTTGCACTCATCAGTTTGGGAAATCGGACTGAATTTTACAAGGACTCCGGTAAGATAATTGTCGACAGAACCCTTTTCCTCGCAAAACGCTCGGTTGATTTTATCAAGAGTAAACGAGAGAGCTTCGGACTTTTCGTAGGAAATTTCAAAGTTCTTGGAAATCAGATTTTTGACCAGCATGGTTATCAGACCGGATCCAAGGCCGTGCCCTGAAACATCAAAAAGTGAAAGTCCCTTAATTTCGCCAGAATCTGTATGGTAAAAATCGTATAAATCCCCGCTTACGATATTCAACGGTTTGTAGGCGACTGCAATCTGCCAGCCCTTGAAATAGGCTATGGTTTTCGGAAGCAGCTTCTGCTGAACTTTGGCGGCCATTTTCAAGTCGAGGTTTGAATGCCTGATTTCCTGCTCAAGCTTGTGGTTTGCTTCTGAAATAATCTCAGTCTTTTTGGTAACTTCAGCCTTTAGGTTTTCATTGAGATAATCAATCTTAATGGCCAAGCTGTTGAAATCACGTGTGAGTACGACGATAAATCCGATGATTGTAAGCTGCCAGCCAAAAAGCGAAAAATACGGCAAGAGGAGGTTGTTGAACCCCAGCCGGATAATCAGATCGGCCACAATAGTTGCGATAAACGGCGAATAGCAGATCGTAATGATATGACATTTCGTGTGTTTTTTATCACGGATAAACGCAAAGGTCATGTAAACGAATACAATAAAAAAATGCATCACGAGGAAAATCACCATGTAAGGACAGATTCTCATCAGCTGGACATAATCCTTCATGAAAAGAATTATCAGTATTGGAAGAAGCAGAAAAATCTGCCTCAAATACCTCATGATTCTAGTTTCCCTATAATTCAAAAAGTGCACGACAAAAGAAGTGACAAAGTAAGCGATGATGAAAGACGGAATACAAAGCGTCAGTTTTATGAAAGTGATGTACGGAATATCGTAATTGGCATACCAGGGAACTTCCGGCGCAAAAAACGAAGTCAGCAAAAACATCGTGGCAAGATTGACGATTGCAAAATCGAGATACTGGGAATTTTTCTGTTTGTTTTTGGCAAAAAAGTACATCATCAGGAATAAAAGAAGAGAACAGAACAACCCGCCTTCAAAAAACATATAGATTCTTGAAGTCAAAAAAGTCCTGTTGTTCGAGATGGTTTCGGCCGTCTCTTCCTCGGTGATGATGACATTATTCGAAAGAGTTGCTGTTCCAAGACAAAAAACCTTGATAAGGATCATGTTCTTGCCGTCACGGTTCAAATATTCTTTTGGCAGATAAAAATACTGGCTTTGATATTGTGCACTTTGATAGTTCGGTGGAAAGGAACCGTAGCGCCAGATGTATTTTCCGTTCAAAAAAAGCGTGTCAGAAAAATGAAGATACGGTATTACAAGTCCTAAATTAATGTCCTTGAGGTTTTCAGGTATTTCGAATTCGGTTTTGAGCCAGACATAGCTTCCGACAGAACCGACAAGATCCGAAAGGTTGTTCCGTTTGCTCGTATCAAGCGGCTTAAATTCGTTAAGGGCTGAAATGAACTCCAGGTCGGATTCATTTTCAGGTTCGACAAAATAGGCATAGGCCCAGGAAAAAGTTCCGTCAAGATTGATGACATCAAACTGTTCATCCTCAGAATCTTTATCCGAACATCCAGAAAAGCAAAAAACGAAAAAAAACAGTGAACTCAAAAATAATGAATATCCGAAAACTTTTCTCAAACCTTTCATATTTAATATCATACAGCAAAACGGATAATAACTAAACAACATTTTTTGCGCCACCGAAATCTTACACCTCAATTGTTAACCGTTATAATTTTACTAAGTTGACAATAAACATTCGTTTTGCTATAACTTTGAAAAACAGGGGAAATCATGAATACAACTTTTATCATCGCTTTAGCTATATATCTTTTGGTCTTCATCATAATCGGAATTCTGGACTTAAAGAAAATAAAAAACTTTACAGATTATTCTGTCGCCGGAAAAAATCAGGAAGAATTTGCAGTCCTCATGACTCTTTTGGCAACCGTAATCGGAGCATCGACAACAATCGGAATAACAGACACTGTCTATAAAATCGGATTTCCTGGAATCTGGTGGCTGGCATTCGGTGCGTTAGGTCTTGTCTTACAGGCCGTATTTCTTTCAGAAAAAGTCAGGGACATAAATGCTGATACCCTGCCGGATCTTGCCAACAAGACGGTCGGTAAAAGTGCCGAATTAATCATAGCACTTATCATCGTAATTTCTTGGATTGGAGTAATCGCAGGACAGCTTGTCGCAATGAACAGCCTGATAAGTTTTGCCCTGGGTAAAAACAGCAGATGGATTTTTGCAATTGTAGCCATAATCGTAATCGCCTACACTATGATTGGCGGCCAGATGTCAGTCGTAAAAACCGACAAAGTTCAGCTTTGCCTTATTTTATTTGGAATGCTGCTTTGCATGGTCTTTCTGTATTCAACAAAAGACGAAAACAACCTGGAAATTGGCAAAAACATCGAGCTTTTGAACGAAAACTACAGTCTTTCAACTCTTTTCATGCAGTTTTTTGTTATCGGCGGAGTTTATTTTCTAGGTCCGGACATCATGTCCAGAAACTTCATCTGTAAGGATGGTAAAACCGCAAAAAAAAGCGCCTGGATTTCAGGCTGCGTACTGCTGGCCTTTTCAGTAATCATAACCTTTATCGGAATGTGGCTCAGGTACAATGTTGCCCCGGAAAAACTTGCCGGAAAAAGCGCCCTCATGTACGCCGTTTCTATCATGCCTAAACCTCTTGCCATAATTATGATTTTCGCATTGCTTTCTGCAATTCTTTCATCGACAGACACCTGCCTCATCAACGCATCATCAATCTTTGCAAAGGACATCCTTAAAAAAGAAAGCGTGCTTGCAGTCCGACTCACGGTCCTCGTAATCGGAGCACTTTCGCTCGTGCTCGCACTTATCGGCCGAAGCGACATCATGGCCCTTTTGACAGGAGCCTACTCCATTTACACACCGGGCGTAATTTTTCCGCTGATGATAGCAATTTTTGTCTGGCACAAAAAGGATTTACGAAAAGGACTCTGGATTGCAGCCGTAATTGCCGGCGGACTTTTCGGACTTGCCGGAAGCTACTTCAAGCCGCTTTTGGTCAAGGCAGGCTTGCCTCAGGGATTTTTCCCATACCTTCCGCTCATCGGAATGGCACTTTCCCTGATTCTCGCACTCATTTCAGTAAAGTGGAAAAGTCAGTCTGAAGAAAAAAATTTTAGGATTTGACCTCACTGATAAAAAGTCCTGCAATAGTGACGGCGGCCCCGATTCCGCCAAGAACCGTGATTTTTTCGCCAAGGAAAAAGAAGGCAAACAAAATAGTTACGACAGGAATCAGATAAATCATGCAGCTGAT
>JAILRX010000114.1 GCA_024697985.1 Treponemataceae bacterium
ATAAGTGATAAAATTTTATCACATACTTTTTGAAGATAAATAGGGGAACAGGCAAAATGGATTCATTTATAAATTGCATAAAAAATCTTTTAGACAAACCAAATCTTACAATATTTCTGCTGATTGCATTTATCCTTTTATTTTTGCTTGTCGGTACTTTTATCGGCTATTTATCAGCAAAAATTAAGTTTCATTCTGAAATAAAACGAAATCGAAAGGATGCCGTAAACCGTTCACGCTCAGTTTTAACGGGCCAGATTTCTGAGCAGCTGGCTCCCTATCTTCCAAATTTTCCATGCAGTCCTGAATGCGTTCAGTTTTTAGGAAAACCGGTTGATTTTATTGGTTTTGTCAGCAAAGATCAAGTTTTTCCTCTTGAAGAGCGAAAAATCGATGAAATTCTTTTTATTGAAATAAAGACTGGAAATGCGGTTCAAAGCAAGCGGGAAAAAGAAGTTCAGAAAGCAATCGAGGAAGGCAGAGTCAGATATACTGTCTGCAGGATGTAAAGATGAAAAAATGTATCATTATTAGCGGAGGGGCTTTTGCTCCAATTGAAAAAAAATATGAAGATGAAATCAGACAATCCTCTTTTATAATTGCCTGCGACAAGGGATTTGACAATGCAAAAAAATTGCACTTGAAACCGGACCTTGTAATCGGTGATTTTGATTCAGTAAAATCCAGAAAGTTCAAAAAATACCCGACCATTACACTTCCATGCAGGAAGGATGATACTGATACAATTTTTGCCATAAAAACTGCAATTGAAAGGGGTTTTGACTATATTTATCTGCTATGTGCTTTTGGAGGAAAGAGAATAGATCATTCTTTTGCCAATATTCAAAGCATGGTTTATGCAAGGCAAAGAGGCTCTACTCTTATTTCCTTTGGAAAAAATTTTTCCTGTCAGCTTCTGTCATCGGAAGAAAAAATTTGTCTTGAAAAAAGTGATTATTATGATTATTTTTCGATATTTTCTTTTTCTGAAAAGTCTTGCGGCCTTACAATAAGAGGCGCAAAATATGAATGTGAAAATCTGACTTTGACTGACAGCTTTCCGCTTGCAGTAAGTAACGGCTGGAAGGAAGACAAGGTTGAAATCAGCCTTAAATCCGGCCTCCTTTTGATAATGGAAAGCCGGGATTAAAGCGTCTTAATTATTTTCCCTGAAAAACAAAAGATTCCATGGCTACTGCAGCAGGACCGATAAATTCTTCACAGTCTGTAAGCTTAGTGTAGCGAACTGTTTTTTCGTCGTAATCTACGGCAAGTTTTTTGCAGGAATCCTGAAGTCTTATTCTGTATTCTTCATTCTGAGCAAGTTTTCCATAAAGAATGATTCTGTCAGGCTGAAGGACAGTAAGAATGTTTACGATTGTTACAGCAAACATGTCGATGGCTTTGAAAGCATCTTCTTTTGACATTTTGCTCAGGGCTTCTGCTGAAACAAAAGTTTCAAGGCATCCACGTCGGCCGCACACACACTGTTTTCCGTTTGGATCAACGATGAAGTGTCCGATTTCTGCAGAACGTCCGGCCTGGGTAAGATGCATGTCATTATCAACAAAAGTTGCGGCTCCAACACCTGGGCCCCACTTTATGATCATAACATTTTCCTGTTCTCGACCTGTTCCGTAAATCTGTTCAGCATTGGCAAATGCAGTAACGTTATTTTCTATGGCAAATTTTACGTTGAGTTTTTCTTTTAGAATTTTACAGACTGGAACTTCTTCGTTCCAGATACCGTAAGCTGCGATGCTGTTTCCTTTTTTCTTGTTTACGATACCAGGAATGGAAACGGCACCGTGTTTTATTTTCGAAGATATAGTTTTGTCACAGCTTTCGGAAAGTTTCTTAGCCTGTGCTGCTACTTCACTTAAAAATTCTTCAGGTCTGATATTTTTTGCTGTTGCAATTGAAGTTTTCTGAATCAAATGTCCCTGCATATCTGTAATTGCAATTACAGTCTTATCTGATTCAATTGCTATTGCAAAAAAATATTCCAGCTTGTAATCAAGGGAAACCAAAACCTTTCTACGGCCGGCTCCTGTACCTGCTGCCTTTTTTACTGATTCTCCTTCGACCAGTAAACCACTTTCAATGAAGTCATTGCAAATCAAAGTTACTGCTGCGGCTGTTAAACCTGTCTGTTCAGCAATATCTTTTCGGGAAATTGCTCCTGCTTTGTTGATGCAATGAAGAATTACGGAACGGTTTTTCATTTTAACCTGTCCCATGTTCATTCCTTGCTGTGACATTTTTTTACCTACCAAATACTTATTTTTATATTTAGCATATTGGCAACGATTTTCAGTTCTTCAGCAATGTTTCCGTAAGCTACAACGAAATGAGGTTCCCATCCCTCAAGGACGCTTTCATTTACGATTTGTTCAGCAGAAGCATTTGTTTGAACGACAACTGATGTTCCGTTGAATTGTTTTGGTTTATCCAGAGCTTTACCTTCAGTAATAAAAAATCTGAAATCTCCTTTACAATCTTTTCCAATTCTGAATATAGTAACATTATTGCATGGGATACAACCAAAATCAAGAGTTGGTCCAATTTTTCTGTTGCAATGAACGTCAACTTTTGCTCCTGTGTCTTTTCGGGCTAAAGAGCAGGCTGCAGTTCCGCAGTGCCAGAAAGTAATAGTGTTTTCACCTTCATCCATTGATACCGGATCTCCGAAGAAGCAGGCTTTGTTTGTAAGCTGCATGGCAAGATACATTGAAAGGGCTCCGTAAGTATCGGCTTCACAGCTGGCTGCAACGCCAAGGTCATTCAGCATTGCAAGAACTGCGCATACTGGAGTTCCAAAGGCTGTGAAAAAGTCTGGCCAGCAGCGGGAAGCAAGGGCTCCGATATTGTTGTTTGTAACGTATTCTTTATAAGCCTTGTAAAGTCTTGCAAAATCCATGCGGTTTTTTTCCGGTGTGTTTTCAAGTCCGCACATTTTTGATTCTGCATCTTTAAGATATTCTTTAATTTCTTCATCAGTAAAGGCTTTTGCCTTGTCGATAAGCTCTCGAGCTTCGATAGATTCCAGGCTTGCTCCAAAAGTTGTCATCATTTCAGCATCCAGAGCCCGTCCAAAACCGAATCCCTGAGGAGTATGGCCTACAGCTGCAATTTTCAGACCCTTCATTTTGAAAACCATTTCAGCAGCTCTTACTGTTGCTGTAATTTTTGCGATTACTTTTTCTTCAGTAGGACCACCAAAAATATATTCAAAAGGTTCTTCCCTGAAAGCCTTGATTGCATTGGCTGCAGAATAGGCTCCTGTAAGAGAATTTAATCTTAATCGTCCGCCGTCAATGACAGGTTCCCTTAATGTCCAGAGCAGAACAGGGCATTTGAATTTTCTAAGAACCTGGCTTGCATAAGCTGCGTTGGCAAAAGTAATGTTCTGAAGAACTATGAGGCTTGGTTCTATTTTTTCCATAAATGAATCAAGTTTGTCGATGGAAAGCAGCATTTCTTCCGGATATGCAAGGTTATCTGTAATGCTTTTCAATAAGGCAATTGATTTGTCAAATTCTTTCTGTGCGCTTTCCAGATGGAAAGTAGGAACTCCTATAGGTATGTAAGCTACCTGAAAATTTTTCATAATTATCCTCCGTTTGAGTTTTGTTTTTATGTTTCTATCACTTGAAGAAAAGTGATACACCTGAAATTATCAATAAAATATAGGTCAAAATGATGAACACTTTTTGACTCATGTGCTTGTAGAGGAAGCCTCCGATTACAACTCCGGCACACATAAATGGAACTGAGATTGCCTGGGTTATGATAAGAGGTTTTGTGTATACCCCGTTTACACAGTCTGTTGCAAATATGATTCCGTTGAGCAAAATCCATACTGTAGAAATTGTTGCCCGGAAGGAATCTTTATCTTTGATTTTTCTTGTAAGGTAGGCAATAAGTAATGGTCCTCCACTTACAAACATTCCGTGAATTATTCCGGAACCTAAAAGCAAAAAATAATCTGCAATGAGGGCTGTAATGATTGATGCATTTTCCGGCATCTTCTCTTTGGCAGCATCAAGTTTTTTCATCGGAATGAACATTTTTATCAGTCCAAAGACTGCGATAACATTGATGAAAGCTCCTAAAATCATGAAAAGAATTTTTTCTTTTCCGGCCAGAGTATGCTTGATGACCATTCCTATGACGATTCCGGTTGCCATGACAAGAATAATTCTGGTGAATTCAATCCAGTTAATTTTCTTATAGCAGGTTACCAAAACCATGATGCCGGCAAGAATACCAAGTCCGTTCAAGACTGGACGCGCAACATCAAAACCAACGGTCATTATGCTGACAGGCATTGCAAGAATGGTTCCTGCAAAACCTGTTATGCCCTGAATGATATTGGCAAGGAGAATTACACAATAAAAAATAATATAAGGCACTGACATCTTAGTACTTCATCTCTTTGTTTTCTCCGATGATTCCAGGAAAAGCTCCCTGTTTAATCAAAGGTTCGCGTTCTGGGTGCGAAATGACCCATTTATTTTTCTGCAGAAGCAGTCTGTTTTCACATTTTGTTTCGCCCATCTTTTCAACAATTAAATCACGCTCTTTTTTTGCGTCATCGCTAAGAGGCGTATTTGTTCCGCGTGGTAAAACTACAATTCCCTTGAATCCTTGGTCACAAACTTTCAAAGGTGAAAGGTGAAGGGTAGTCTGGAACATTTCAATAGCAGTTCCTTTTGGCACAAAGAAAAGTCTGGCATCCTTGTTGTCGTAGTGATTGTCTTTGATTTCCCAAACATGTCCAAGACAAAGGACAAAATCTGTAACAGCAACATTGATTTCGCTGCCTTTATGATATTCAAATCCGTTGTAAGTTGAATTGCGGCCGTTGCAGTAGCCGATCTGAATATCCATTCCGCCATAAACTGTATGGCTCAATTTTTTATAAATATCTATTTTTTCCATTTCTGGAACGCTTGCAACATAAACATTTCCGTTTTCAGGGATGTCCGTGTGCTTTTCCATATAATCGCACAAAGCTGAAAAATCATAACCTTTAAGAACTCGACCATAAGAAGCGAATTCTTCGGAAAATACTGAAGTTACCGGGACATCATTTACTGAATTTAATCTATCTAAAATTTCCATTTTTAAGTCCTGCGGGAACGGTCTGATTCGACTGTTCCCGCTAAATTTTGTCGAAAGCTTATTTTTTCTGGTCTCTAACAACCTTTACTGTTGCAGAAAAGTCTTCTTTTCCGTAACCGGCTGCCATAGCTGCATCGTAAACACGTTTTGCATTTTCTTCACCTGGCATGTAAACGCCGCATTCTTCAGCGAGCTTCATGCAGATTCCGATATCTTTGTGTTCGTTTTCGATACTGAAAGCTGTAGTGAAATCGTTTTTGCTGATGACGTCTTTCTTTGAATCCAGGTAGAAGTTCTGTCCTCCACCGTAAGAAATAGCCTGAGCAAAAGTAAGGATGTCGATTCCGTTTGCAGCTGCCAAAGTTGAAGTTTCGTTAACGCCGTTCTGAATCTGTGAAACGAGTGCGTTGTGACAGATCTTCATTACAAGACCTTTTCCGTTTCCGCCCATTCGGATGATGTTTTCACCCATGTAAGCAAGAATTGGTTTGATTTTGCCGAAAAGTTCTTCGTCGCATCCAACGTAGATTCCAAGTTTTCCGGCGATTGCTGCTGGTTTTGATTTTACAACCGGTGCATCAGCGAACTGAGCGCCTGTAGCTTTTACCATCTTGCTGATTTCTACTGAAACGCTTGGATCGATTGTACTCATATCGATACAGATTTTGCTTGAATCTGTTACTTTTGATACTTCATCATAAACGGCTCTTGAGTGTTCTGATTTTGGAACCATTGAAATGATTACGTCGGCATTTTTTGCAACTTCTGTTGAATTTGCACATGCTACGGCTCCCACGGCAGCAAGCTTTTCAACCTGTGCCTTGTTGAAGTCAAAAACGTATACTTTGTCATCGTGTTTTTTGATGATATTTTCACACATGGATTCGCCCATGATACCTAATCCGATAAATCCGATTTTCATAAATTTCTCCTAAAAAAAATTATGCAAATTTTCGTGGGTCCCAGTAACGCGAAAAAGTGTCGGGGCCTCCCATAGGGCTCCCTCCGCCACGTTTTTCGCTACGTCCCACGAAAATTTGGCGCTTTTTTTACGCCATTTTGTAAGTCGGCTTTGCTCGTCTTTTAGACTGAGAAGCCACTTGTTTCGTTCAGGAAAAAGAGCGCAGCTCCGGTTTTCCTAAAATATTTGTGGATGAAAATCGAATTTATCTTCA
>JAILRX010000167.1 GCA_024697985.1 Treponemataceae bacterium
CAGGAAATCCAGGAAATGACCAAGGAAATCCTTCGCGGAAAGAAGATGGTAGAGGTGACAAAGACCCGCCTTATCAATGCAAACCTGCGACTTGTTGTTTCCATCGCAAAAAAATACACCAACCGTGGACTTCAGTTCTTCGATCTCGTTCAGGAAGGAAATATCGGTCTTATCAAGGCTGTAGAAAAATTTGAATATCGAAAAGGATATAAATTTTCTACCTATGCTACATGGTGGATCCGACAGGCCATTACAAGATCTATTTCAGATCAGGCCAGAACCATCCGTGTTCCAGTTCATATGATTGAACAGATCAACAAGGTTATGAGGGAAAGCCGACAGCTCATGCAGAAATACGGCCGTGAACCAACCGACGAAGAGATTGCAGAACAGCTTGGCTGGGCAGTAAACCGTGTAAAAATCGTCAAGAATGTTGCACGTGAGCCTATCTCTCTTGAAACTCCAATCGGTGAAGAAGAAGATTCATTGCTCGGAGATTTTATCGAGGACAAGGAAGTAGAAAATCCAGCAAATCAGACAGCCTATGTTCTTCTTAAGGAAAAGGTTCATGAAGCACTTTCTACACTGCCTACTCGAGAAGAGGAAGTTTTGAAGATGCGATTCGGTTTGGAGGAAGGATTTTCGCTTACTTTGGAAGAAGTTGGTTTGTGCTTCAACGTAACTCGAGAACGAATCCGACAGATCGAGGCAAAGGCATTGCGCAGGCTTAGAAATCCTCGCCGTTCAAGCGGACTTAAAGATTATCTAGACAGTTAAAATATAATTTTGTATAATTGAAACAGTATTTGTGTTTCATAAAGAGGATAATGGAATGATAGAAGTATTTGATAAGTTGAGAAGTCTTCAGGATGTGCTTTCTGAAAAATATGAATTGCAGTCTGAGATTGAAGAAGCTCCAAAACAGCTTTCTTCACAGGGAGAACTTCTTGCTCGTCTTAAGAAAGAATTGATTGAAAAAAATGCTGAGTACGAAGAAGTAAAAGCTAAAGTAGCTCGATTGAAGGTTGAACTTTCTGATGTCGAAGCAGAAAGAGAAAAGAGTGAAAAAAGCATGGATGACATCCAGACTCATCGTGAATACGAAGCATTGGATAAAGAAATAAAAGATGCTACTGAAAAAAGTCATACAATCCGCAAGGATCTTGAAAAAGAAGAAAAGACTCTTGCTGAACTCAATGATACTTTGAAAGGCAGCCTCGAAATGATTTCTGCTCAGGAAGAAGACTTGAACAGCAGTAAAGCTTCTCTCGACAGCGAAATTGATGCTAAAAAAGTAAAACTTCAGGAACTTGAAAAGAAGGAAGCTGAATTCTCAGAAGGAATCGATCCTGAAATTATCTTCAAGTTTACTCGAATTGTTAAAAGCAAGCATAACAAGGGTATCGTAGCTGTAAAAGGTAATGTATGTGACGGATGTCACATGATTTTGCCTGCACAGTTTGCTAACGATGTTCATGCTGGTGATAAAATCGTTTTCTGTCCTTATTGCAGCCGTATTCTTTACTATCAGGAAATTGAGGGTGAAGAAGAACAGTATTATCAGATGGAAGACTCAGAAAGTCTTATCGATGCTGATGGCGATGATTTTGATGACGATTTCGATGACGATGACGATGATTTCGACGACGGCGACGTTGTAAAAGAACTCGAATAAATCGTTTTGTTTAGAAAATTTAAGGAAGGAAAATAATCGTTTCGCAGCCGAATTGATTCGGCTGCGAAGAGGAAAGTCCGGGCTCCTTCGGAAAAAGTGCCGGGTAATAACCGGGGATCTTAAAGTTTTTTAAGGTGACAGATAGCGCAACAGAAAATATACCGTCTGTTTTACAGATAAGGGTGAAAGGCAGGGTAAGAGCCTACCGCATGTGTGGCAACATACATGGCAGTGCAAGCCTCACTTGGAGCAAGGTCAAGCAGTAACTGAATTTTCCGATTATTAGTTACGGGTAGACTGCTACAGGTATCCAGCGATGGGTATTGCAGATAGATGATTATTTTTATCCATCTGGATAAAAGACAGAACTCGGCTTATTTTTCCTTCTTTTTTTGTTTTTCTTTATTTTTGGGTGGGGAATATGAAAAACATTGTAAAAGACGGCAATGTAGTTAAAAGAAAATCAAAAGTTTTAGCGATTGTGCTCATTGCAGCTGCAGTCGTGGTTTTGTCGTCTGTACTTGGTTTTTTCCTTTCACGAATGGTGAAAAATTCCCGAAACAACAATCCATCCGTTCATAAACTTTATTCACTTTGGGAACAGGGTGAATACCAGAAAGTATATTCAGATTCATCAGTAATCCTTGAAAAAAATGAATTGAATGCTCCTGCCATGGTAATGCATGGTTACAGTGCTTTTTTCATGGCGCTCGCTCAGACCGACATTACAAACACCCAATCCTACGTTGATGAATGTATCTTTTCTCTCCGAAAAGCTCTTTATTATGCTGATAAGGCTTCTCTTCCTCAGATTCAGTACATGCTTGGAAAGGCATATTTTCAAAAAAATACGATTTCATCAGCCTATTATTATTCAGATCTTGTCATCAAATATCTGACACTTGCATCAGAGAACGGTTATGAGGCCCCTGACATCCATGAGTGTCTTGCGCTTTGCTATGCGGATCTTGGAATGACTGTAAAAAGTGTAATGGAATTTACAATGGCACTCAAATCCCACAAGACAGATACATTGCTTTATGCCATTGCTTTGCAGTATCATAAATTGGAAAAAGACGATATTGCCAAGCCATATCTTGCAGAAATTATGGCGGACAGTCAGGATGATGATATAATATTAAAAAGTTCGTTACTTTTAGCAGAAATTGATTTTCTTGAAGGCAACTACAGCGACGCTAGAAAAATTTACGAAACTGTTTTGGAAAAATTCCCGGATTGTGCGGATGCTCTGTACGGTCTTGGTAATATATATGAAAAAAGTGGTGATATTGCAAAAGCAAGAAGTGAATGGCGTAAAACTTTGAAGGTTCAGGTCAATCATGCTGGTGCAATAAAAAAATTAGGTTTATAATTAGACTTTAGAGTCGTGGAGGAAATAAATGGGGATTTTTGATAGTTTTTCAACCGACATTGGTATCGATTTGGGTACATGCAATACGTTGATTTATGTAAAAGGTCAGGGCATTGTTGTAAACGAACCGTCAGTAGTTGCCGTTGAAAAAGGAACTAAACGAGTTGTAGCAGTCGGTGCAGATGCAAAACGAATGCTTTATAAGACACCTGGTGACATTCAGGCTATTCGACCTTTGTCAGACGGTGTAATTGCTGATAAAGAAAGTACAGAAAAAATGATTCGCTATTTCATTTCAAAGATTATGCCAAAACATAAGCTTTTCAAGTCAATGCGAATGAGAATTGGAATCCCTAGTTGTATTACCGGAGTTGAAAGACAGGCTGTAGAAGAAGCTGCCATCAAAGCAGGTGCAAAGGAAGTTCACGTAATTGAGGAATCTCTTGCTGCAGCAATCGGTGCACAAATTCCTATCCATGAACCGGAAGGTCATATGGTTTGCGATATCGGTGGTGGAACGACTGAAGTTTCAGTTATTTCATTGGGCGGTATGGTAGTAACAAATGCTATCCGTGTAGGTGGTGATGAATTCGATGAAGCCATCATCAAGCACGTACGTGACGTATATCAGCTGGTTATTGGTGCAGCAATGGCTGAAAAACTCAAGATTGAAATCGGTAACGCAGCTCCAGATAAAAACATCGAAAAAATGGAAATCAAAGGTAACGATACCATCACAGGTCTTCCACGACGAGTTGAAATCGACTCTGTTGAAGTTCGAGAAGCACTCAAAGATCCTGTTTCTCAGATTGTTGATGTCGTTAAATATACTTTGGCAAACACTCCGCCAGAATTGGCTGCAGATATTTTCACACACGGTATTGTAATGACAGGTGGTGGATCACTTTTGAAAGGTCTTCCTAAGCTTATCCAGAAAGAAACTGGTGTTCCTGTTATTCTCGTTGAAAATCCAATGGATTGTGTTGCAATCGGTGCAGGACAGGCCTTTGAATTGTTCCGTGATATGGATTCTGACAAGAGTATCTACGACAGCATCAACTCATAATTATGTCTAAAAAGTTAACTCTTGGTTCACTTAAGCTTGCTTTAATAGTTTTCGCCTGCCTCTTTGTAGTTTCCAACGTCATGTTGGGACTGTCTTCGGGCGGGTTCATCGTCAATTTGAAAGACGTCGGTTTTTCTGCCTTCTCAACTATTCAGAAAGGTATCAACAGTGCCGTTCATGGGGTTACCGAAGGCTTCAAGGCTGTAAAGGAGCTTGCCGTCCTCAAAAAAGAATACGCTGTACTTGTCGAAAAACTTGCTGACTATGAATATCTACAGCGGGATTACGCAAAAATCAAGGAAGAAAACGAAAACCTCAAAAAGCAGCTTGAGATTTCCGAAGAGTATGAGCGAAAAAATATCATTGCCAGGGTAATCGGCCGAGATCCAAATGCCCTTTATTCTGCTTTGACAATCAATAAGGGAACAAAACACGGCATCCGAAAGAACATGCCTGTTGTTGCAATTCAGGGCGGCGATGTCGCTTTGGTAGGCAAAATCGTAACTGTCGGACCTTTGACCAGTATGGTCATGCCGATTTACGACTTTCAGTATAACGTTTCAGGTCGAATCCGAAGTACCCACGACGTCGGATTGATTACAGGGCGCGGAACTGAAGGCGAGCCTTTGCAGATGTCCTACATAAAAAAGAGCGTATACAAAGATTTGCAGTACGGCGATCTTGTAGTAACTTCCGGTGAAAATGACAATTATCTTGCAAACATTCCGATTGGAAGCATTTCCAACGTAAAGGTAATCGATTATGATTCATCACTTCAGATTGATATCGTACCGATTATTGATTTTGCCCGTCTGGAAAATGTCATGGTAATTGACTTGAAGTATGCGAGGGAGTAAAAGATGTCAAAATCATTTTTTTCAAGTTTGCTTGTAATTTTCTGTTTTGTATTGTTTGAAACTGCAATCGTATCAAACCTGAACTTTTTGCCTGCATCTCCTGATTTCCTTCTCATCATTATTCTTTATATATCATTGAATAACGGTATTTTGCTCGGTGAAACGACAGGTTTTTGCTCCGGCTTGATGCTGGACTTTTTGACTGGTTCTCCAGTTGGCTTCAATGCGCTTTTAAGGACCATCATCGGTTTTATCGCAGGATTCTTCCACAACGTCTTGAACGATTCAAGTTTCTTTTTGCAGATGCTTTATGGTCTTGTCGCAACCTTGGTAAAAGCCTTTTTAATCTTCCTGCTTTCAATTTTCTTTAAGGGCGTTCAGCCATATCCATTCTTCTCATTCGTCTTTTTGACTGAAATCATTTTGAATTCTATATTTACTCCGTTGATGTTCATGTTCTTGAACCTCTTTTCGGACTTTTTGCTGCTTAAGCCGGAGAAAAATATATGAAGCTTTTCAGAAGAAGCTATTCTTCCGGTTCAATCAACAGCCGTCAGGGCATTCCGGAAGAGCAGAACAGAAGACTGTTTATTCTCGGAATTATCGTAGTCCTCTGTTTTCTGCTTTATATTCTCAGGCTTTTTTTGATGCAGATCGTTCTCGGTTCCCACTATCGAGACAGGGCTCAGGGAATTGCCCAGAAAACCAAAATCATTTCCGCTCGTCGAGGTGAAATTTACGACAGAAACGCTGATGTACCGCTTGTCGTAAACACCGAATCGTTTGCCGTTGACGTTACGCCGGGTGAAATTCCGCGCGAAAAATACGATACAGTAACCCTCAAGCTTGCCCAGATGCTCGATGTTTCCAAGGAATCAATTGACAGAAAAATCCAGCAGTATGGTAAGCGAAGTTTTTCGAACGTTGAAATCAAGACTGACGTTCCGATGGAAGTTGTTTTTAATATTGCTGAAAACAGTACAGATTTGCCGGGCATATCATGGCGTTCAAAGCCTCTTAGAACTTATGTTACCAATTCGTATTCGATGTCACATATCATCGGGTATACGGGTGATATTACCAAAGAGGAACTTAAGACTCTTTACAACAAGGGGTATAAGCAGAATAACGTCGTAGGACAGACCGGTGTTGAAAAGGAATACGATAAAATTCTTCGAGGAACAGATGGTGTTCAGTCTAAAATCGTTGATGCTAAGGGAAAAACCCTTGTCGATGAATCAATCATCAAAGTTCCTGATATGGGAAAAAATCTTGTCCTTACTATTGATTCAAGGATTCAGGAACTTGCAGAAAAGGCTCTTGGCGAACGACTTGGTGCTGTTGTCGTATTAAGACCTTGTAACGGTGAAATCCTTGCTATGGTTTCATATCCATATTTTAATCCAAATGATTTTAACGGTGCAGACGGTTATCATAACTTTATTCAAGTTAGAAATGACCCTCGAAAACCTCTTTATAACCGAGCAATAAACGCTTCATATCCGCCGGCATCAACCTTCAAAGTAATCATGACTACGGCGGTTCTTGCAGAAGAAGCTGTTTCTCCTTTGAAAAAAATTGAATGCAAGGGAACAATGACTTACGGTACCCGAACTTCAAAATGTCATATTTATCCGGGTGCGCACGGAAAACTCGACTTGAAAAACGGACTTGCACAGTCTTGCAACGTTTATTTCTGGACGGTTGGAACTGAATACCTTGGCGTTGAAAAAATTTCAAATTATGCACGTGAATTTGGTTTTGGCCAGCTTACGAATATTGATATACCAGGTCAGGATGCAGGATTTATTCCATCTGCTTCATGGAAGGAACGACGATACCATGAAAAATGGCTTGGTGGTGACACGATGAACATGTCTATCGGACAGGGATTTACCCGAGCTTCTCCACTTCAGGTTGCTGATATGATGGCCATGGTATGCAACAGCGGTGTCATCTACAATCCTCATGTTGTAAAAGAAATCCGCGATTCAATTACTAACGAAGTAATTGAAGAAATTAAGCCGAAAGTCCTTTACAAGAGTGACATAAAACCTGAAGTTTGGGCTGAGGTCCGACAGGATTTGCGCTATACGATTACTGACGGTTCTGCTAGAAACGCACTTAAAAACAAAGTCGTAAAAATGGCCGGAAAAACCGGTACAGGTGAGGTTCAGGGAATCAAGGATTCATGGCATTCATGGCTTGTCTGCTATGCCCCATACGATGCACCTGTCGAAGAGCAGATAGTAGTTTGTGTTCTTGCAGAATGTGTAGAACACGAATGGGAATGGTGGGCTCCATATTGTACGAACATCATCATGCAGGGAATTTATGCAAACCAGACCTGTGAACAGGCAATGAAATCACTGGGATTGGGTTGGAAAATGAAACACGTTGGACGACAGGAGTAGGCTGTGAGATCAAGATTTTTTTCATTGTTTGATTATTTTATTTTTTTCGCAGTCCTTGCTTTGCTGGTAATCGGCGTACTCTTTATTTATTCTTCTGCAATTGATGCTAACGGCGAACTTCCATCAGTTTCATGGTATAAGCAGGAATATATTAAGCAGATTATCTATGCTATTACAGGGCTTTTTCTGATTTTTGGTTTTGCACTCTTTGACTACCGGAAGACCAAAAAATTCAGTTTTTGGTTTTACATTGCCATTATCATTATTCTTATTATTACACGACTTTTTGGTACGGAAGCAAACAATGCGAAAAGCTGGATTAATTTCGGACTTTTTATGATACAGCCGGCCGAATTCTGTAAGATCCTTTACATTTTCTTTTTGGCCTGGTTTCTTGAAAAATCAGACAAGATGAATGAACTGAAAAGATTCATTATTGGATTGGCATCTTTGATTCTTCCTGTAGGATTGATTCTTCTTCAGCCTGATATGGGGACTGCCTCTGTTTTCATTCCGATTTTCCTTGTCATGTGTTTTTTTGCAGGGGTTCCTTTGCGTTATATTATGCTTTGTCTTTGTACAGGTATGCTGACCATTTTTATTTCAGTAATTCCTGTTTGGGAAAGCATGATTTTGCAAAAAGACATCAAGATATTGAATATCCTTACAGATTTGAAATTACGACTGATTTTGATTTCATCCTTCGGTTTTATTACAATTTTGAGTCTTGTAGGATACTTGCTTTTCAAGAAAAAATACTATTATTGGATTGCATACGTTGGCGGCATTCTTTCAGTTTCGCTTGCTGCTTCAATTCTTTTTGGTAAATTTTTGAAGGACTATCAGATCATGCGACTGATTATCTTCATCAATCCTGATGTAGATCCTCTTAAATCCGGATGGAACATCATTCAGGCCAAAATAGCAATCGGTTCTGGAAACTTTTTCGGGCGAGGCTTTTTGCAGGGCTCCCAGAGCCACCTCGATTATCTTCCTGAGCAGAGTACCGACTTTATTTTCTGTATTCTTGCCGAAGAGTGGGGCTTTTTGGGAGGCCTTTTCGTATTTATCTGCTATTTCATCATCTTCTGGCGTGCTTTTGTTTGCATCAGACGAACCAAGGATATTTTCGGAAGCTACATTGCCTGTGGAATTACATCGATGTTCGCCTATCACTTTTTTATCAATGTCGGAATGGTTATGGGAATCATGCCGATTACCGGTATTCCGCTTTTGTTCCTTTCGTACGGTGGATCTTCTTTGTGGATGTCCATGATGGCAATCGGAATCCTGCAGAGCATCAACTTGCGTAGGTTGGAGATTCATTAACATCTGATTTCATGAAAAAGTATTCAAAACTTTGCATAATTTCAGCTTTTCTTTTGGTTTTTTCTTTCTGGAATTTGTTTTCCTACGATGGAATCATGTCCGGACAGAAAAAACTAAAATCCCTTGAAACAAAATATTTCAGAATCATTTATTCATCTGAATCCGAAACATCAGCCTCGATTCTTTTTGAGAATGCGGATGAGATTTATGAAAAAATCGCTTCTTTTTATGGACGGAAAATCCAATATAAAATGCCGGTCGTAATTACATCCAAAGTTGAGCAGATGAATGCGTACTGGACAAGCTATCCTTACAACCACATTGTTTTGTACGATACGTACTGCGTCGAAAGCCTGACGGTTTTTAAGGAAAATCTTCTTTCGGTTTTTACACACGAACTTACTCATGCCTTTACTTTCAATATGAAAGGCCCGTTTTGGTACGGTTTTGACAAGTTTTTCGGAGACAGCGTGAATTTTTCAGCTCTTTGGGTGACAGGCGGAATTGCAGAAGGCGCGACTGTTTTTACCGAAAGCTATCTGAATCCAGGGGAAGGGCGGCTCAACGACGAATTTACCCGGCACTTTGTGAAGCAGTCCAAGCTTGAAAATAAATTTCCTTCCTTTTTTGACTGTCAGGGCGCACGAAATGCTTATCCATACGGAGTTTTTTATATCTACAACGGAATGTTCACCGAGTTTTTGTATCACAAGTACGGTATGGAAAAATACGCCGATTTTTGGTACAGGCTCGTAAATGGAAAGACACTTTCTGTTCAGATGGCTTTCAAAAAAGTTTATGGAAATACGCTTAAAAATGAATGGAAGGCTTTTGAAAATTCAGTTGATGTCTCCTCGATAAAAAGTGAAGGGGAATTTGCTTCTCTTGGGATTGAAACTATCGATTCGAAAATAAATAACAGGTCGCAAACATTTGGAGCTCTTTGTGCAAGTGATGATGGACTTTTTGTGCTCAATGGCTCGGATTATTCAGTCTGGAAGCTGGCGCCGGATGGAAATTCTAAAAAAGTGCTTTGCGTAAATGACATTCAGGAAATTTCCGTTTCGTCTGATTCAAAATATCTGGCCTTTTCGTTTTTTTCTTCAAGTTCACCGACCATAAGGTCAAAAATCGGAATCTACGACACTGAAAAAAAGGTCACATTCGTTCTTGATCAGTACAATCTTTTTGATCCTGCCATATTTTTTGACAGGGGCGCATATTATCTTGCAGCGACTACCTATTCGGATTCGCATTATTCGACCATTGTTTTTCAACTCGAGCAGGATGATTCAGGTTTTGTGAAAAATGCACGGCAGGTTTTCCTGATGGAGCACGAATTAAATTCGCTCGTTTTTGATTATAATTTTGAGGGTGGAAGGCTTTCGTTCGTAAAGCAGACGGATTTGCAGTTTTCGTTCTGTTCTGTTGAAAGGGATGAAGTTCGACAGGTTTTGCTGCCAGACCTGCTTTACGATAAGAATTTCAGACTTCGACACGTTTCCTATTCTGATGATTTGATTTACTTTACCTGGACCCAGAAAAACTCCATGGAAAGGCTTGGCTATTATGATGCCAAAAATAAAAAACTTTATCTGGATGAGAGCGACGTTTCTGGCGGAGTGTATTATCCTGTGGAATTTGATGGCGGAAAAATTGCGTACGTCGGAAAATTTTTTGACGGCGACGTAGTGTACTGGCGCGAGGCACAAAGCGCCGCACAAAGCGCCGCACAAAGCATAGGTGCCGCACAGACCGCTGGCGCGACCTCTAGCGCCGGCTCCCTGCAGGTTTTCGACGTGACTGAGCGTGTCTCAACTGCGCAAAAAACGCCAAAACCGCGCGAAGACGGCAAGCGCGAAGACGACAAGCGCGAAGACGACAAGCGCGAAGACGAGGACCGCGAGGCGCAAAAAGCCGGCGACACGAGCGCACCACAAGACACTGGCGAGCGCTACTGCGGCGCGCCATACTATCTTAAAGGCATCAACTTTCCTTTGAGCCTTGTTTCATCAGAATCCTATTCGCTGCCTTTCGGATTTACGCACATCAGCTCAAACCCTTGGTCGAGCTCAAACCTGACTCTTTCTGCCGGCTACGGAATTGCGACAAACTCATTTGGCTTTTTAGGAAAATATTCTTCCGGTACTGCCACATCTCTTTTTGCCTATGACCTTGCCCTGACAAGTGAATTTGATTTTACAGGCTGGAAAAGGGAAGAGTTCGAAGGAAATCTTTCTTCAAGCATTCCTTTTGGAAAACATTCTTCGTTCTCGTTTGCACTTTCTTCGAGCGTCGATTACGGAAAAATCAATTCTAATTCGCCGGATTACTCATTTTTCAAATTGAATTCAGCCGTTTCCAACGATTCTCATCTTTATCTTTCGACGACAGATTCATTTGCACTTAGTTATTCAAACCTTCGTTACGTAGGTTCATCTCTTCACGGAAAGGCAGGCTTTCTCCTTTCATCATATATTTACTACGTACTTAAGCTTTGCGCACCTTACGACTATCAGATTCTGGACCAAAGATATGAGGCAGGTTTTACGGCTAAATTCTATTCACCTGGCTTTGAACCATATGCAAAAGACTCCAATTTGTTTGAATATACGGTACCTTTCAAATTGATGTTTTCAGTTTTGCCTTCAAGCAATGCTGATGTTTTTCTTGTTCAAACAGGCTATCTTCTTCCTTCAACAAGCCTTTTGTCGTCATTGGTGCTGCTATCTTACAGCGCCCAGTTTACGCTTTTTTCAATGCAGGTACAAAAGGCCTTTCCGTTTTTTACTTTCCTTTACGTGAACAACTTTTCCGTTTATTTGACAAGCTACGGTCTGGCATACGACACAAATCCTTCAGAGTCGTCCTTCCATTTTCTGGAACTTCCGGATTATTTTTCCGGAAACAGAACTTTGCTTCAGAATTATTTTGCAGGAATCAGGGTTGAATGTACTTTTTCTCCAAATATCGGACAGACGACAAATTCGGGTGTCATTGCAAGGCTTTTTGCAGATATTTCCGCACAAGTTTATGCCTCATCAACTTCATATCCATTCTTGTTTTCTTTCGGACTTTCATCATCCTACTGATTCACATTTTACAATTTTGGACTTTTTCAACTCCTAAAACGATGTATAATTAAATTAGGCTGATTATCGGCCTATACAAAAAAGGGGAGTCTAAATAATGAAATTGAAAAAGTTATTTTCTTTAGTTTTGTTAATCGGCTTTACGGTTTGTTCCTTGTTTGCTTATGAAGGAAAAATGGCAAACGGAAAAAATCTTAAGGTTGTAAAGACAAAGTATTGCGAATTCGTTTATCCAGATTCATGTACACAGTCAGCAGCTATCCTTCAGGAAAAAGCAGACGGAATCTATGAAAAAATCGCAGCAGAATACGGCGGAGAACCATTCATCTATTTGATCGTAACAATCGTTCCATCAATGGATAAATATGAAGGTTATTTTGATGGTATGCCATATAACCACATCGTTCTTACCGATACGGCCCAGAGAGATGATTTTCTGGCTTACGAAGATGGAATCGTGACAGAGTTTACACACGAAGTTGCCCACGCTTACACACGTTGTATCCGAGCTCCTTTCTGGAAAGCTCTTGGTTTGGACCTTGGTTTCGTTTTCTATAACACAGCATTTACAGACGGTGCCTCAGTTACAGCTGAAAGCATGAACGGTGACGGCCGTCTCAATGACGAATATTTCAAGCACGTTGTAAAACAGGCTAAAATCGAAGATTCTTTCCCAAGAATCTGGGACAAGCAGGGTGAAAATCCACAGAACCCAACCGGCGACTACATCGCTTACTGGGGTATGTTTACTGATTATCTTCAGAAGACATACGGAATGGAAAACTACAACGAATACTGGTATCAGATGGTAAACTGGCTCAGCATTACAATGAGACAGGGTTTCCGAAAGGCTTATAAAGACCAGGGCTTGAAGCTCGAAAAAGTTTGGAAAGAATGGGTTGCTTCATTGGATTATTCAAACGTAGAAACAGATCTTTTCAAATCTGAATACGGAATCGACGACTTTTTTGCTGGAAATGACCAGTATTCAAAATACAACAGATCAGGAATGCTGATGACAAGCCTTCAGCCAACTGAAAAAGGTGTTTACTTCCTTGATTCATCAGTCGGACTTGTTTACTTTGTTGCAAATGAAAACCTTGGCAAAGAAAACATCAAGCTGGTTTGTGAAAGAAAAAATGCTACTTCAATCAGTGCATCAAAAGACGGAAAATACATCGCCGTTTCTTATGATTCTTACGTTGAAAGCAACATCAAGGCTAAGGTTGCAATCTACAACACTGAAACAAAACAGTGGTCAGAAATTGCAGGAACAGGCCGATTTGCCAATACAATCGTAGAACAGGACGGAAAATATTATCTTGTTTGCACAAAATATGAAAATCATCTTTACAGAACAGAAATTTCTGAACTTACACTTGCTGATGGAAAAATCACAGGAAGCAAGGTTGTCTCAGAAATCAACTATGTAAAGAATCAGTTCCCACAGAGCTATGCTGATAACGGTGACGGAACATTTGCTTTGGTCGTAAAGACAAATTCTGAATTTGCAGTTTGTGTTTCTGACCTTACAGGTTCTATCAACGCTTCTTACAAGGCTCCAAAACAGGGAATGTTCATCAAACAGATCAGCAGTGCTGACGGCGTTGCTTATTTCTCTTGGACAGAAAAAGATTCTATGCCTCGTTACGGACAGGTAGAACTTTCAAGCGGACAGTTCAATCTTGATACAAAAGACTTTACTGGTGGTGTTTTCTGCCCTGTTAAGTTGAATGACGAAAAAGTTGCTTTCGTTGGTGTACTTGCAAACAACAACGTAGTTTTGACACGAAACGTTTCAAATATCAATTTTGAAAGCCCTAAAGCTTCAAATTCAGGAAATCTTGGAACTGTTGCCGGAGTTGACTTCAACGCTGATGGAAATTCTTCATTCCTCGTTTCAGAAGACAACCTCAAGAACGCATCTAAAAAATACAATCCAGTTGATTACTATGGACATTTCGTAGGTGCTCCAATTGTTGGTGTTCCGATTTCAATCGCATATTCAAGAGACTATATCGACGGTTCTGACTGCTATTACTGGCAGCCAATGGGTGTTTCACTTTTCAGTACAGATCCTTGGAAAGACGGACACTTGAGACTTCACGTCGGATACGGTGTTGAAACAAACTCAATTTCAGCTCACTTCACATATTTCTGTGATCCAGATACTGAAAACTATAAATATCAGCTCAAGAGCGCATCAGAAGTTGATTTCGTTCGTGGATGGAAACTCAGCAACCTCGGACTTTCAGGTTCTATCAACATGCCATTTGCTGATGGAAATACTTTGACTTTCAGTGCTGATACTTTCACAAACTACGGTAGAAGAAATAAGAAGAACTACGATCTTAGCACAATGTTCTCAGGAGAAGGACTTGCCGGAATGCTCGGCGGTGCATGGAGTCAGGTTGAAAATTACTTCCTTACAATGAACGTAAACAGCGCAATCGACTTTACTGACAACAGCCTCTATCTTTACAACACAGATATGGTTGATGTTAACTATTCATTCATCAGACAGCTTGGCTGTGGAAAATATGAAAAAGCCGGTTTCGACATCGGAGCTGACCTTCATTACATCTACAAGGCTAAGACAACAAATGGTTGGGAAATCTATCAGGATGCAATCGACATGGGATTGGACATGACAGTTTACTTCCCTGGATTTGCTTTCAATCAGGTTAATTCTTCAAGCATGACTTACAATGCTCCAGCTCGATTCATCTTCAGCCTCTTCCCATACGACGTTGCAAAAGCAACTGGTGCTGATTCATCATTCTTGAACACAGCCGTTGCTTCAATTAACGCTTTGGCCGGAGAAGACACAACAAGTGACATGATCTTTGTTGGATATGGTGAAATCGTTCTTTTCGGAATGGATTTGAGCTGTGCAATTCCTGGTATCGAACTGCTTTCTGTAACAGACTTCAAGGTAAGCCTTACAATCTATGACTTTATCTTTGACTCAACAAAATCAGGCGGATACTTCAAGCTTGCCAGCCTCGGCGACTACATGAACGGTACAATCGAAACAAATCAGTGGGTATACTTAGGTTTGCGAGCTGACTTGGGATTGAACATTTCAATGGGTACATTCACAGGCGCTTCAATTGGAAAGATCTTTGTAGAAGGTATGTGTAACGTTTACGGAAGCGATTCTGTATTCAACTTCTCAATGGGCTTTGCAATGGATTTCTAAGGTCTAGACTTAAGTACCTTTCAAAGTTTATAATTTAAGCACTCAGGTTCTCCTGGGTGCTTTTTTTGTTGATGTGGGGGATGAAATGAATGTTTTTAAGGGCGTAATTATTACTTGCGATGACCAGAACTCGGTTGCAAAATATCTGGTTGAAAACGAAGGCAAGGTCGTCTATGTCGGAAACGAGCTTCCAGAGACTTTTTCTTCATATCCTGTAACAGATCTTGAAAATAAGGCCATCATCCCGTCTTTTGTAAATCCATATTATCAGATAGCAAAGGAAGACGCTTCTCCAATTTCTTTTTCCAAAGTCTATGTTGATTCAGTAAACTTTCAGATTGCAGAAGGCGTTTCGTATTGCAACTACGTCCTTGAGTCTGATTTTTTGATTCCTGGTTCAGCAAATGATTTTCATTCTAATTTCTGCACGCACTTCAATCCTGATAAAAAGAAAAGCAAAAAAGGCGATAACGAAAAATACGTCATTAATCTGAATGACTGCCAGTATTCTGATATCCAGAACTGCGAAGTTGCCCACAAAATGGGAAAGCAGATTTTAATCCATGTAAAAGGTGAGGCAGCTTACGAAAAGGCTGTAGTGACACTCACGAAAATCCTTGCCGATTCAAAAGACAACGAACTTCGTCATTCAATCGTCATTGATTCATCTCTTGCTGATGTCGATTTCAGCATGTGCCGTAAATTCAAGATAGGGCTCATCCTTGAAAGTGATTTTTCAAAGGATCTTTTCTTTCCGCTCGGCAACTGCGTCCGAAACAATGTTTCAGTTTCTCTTGCGCTTAAAAACAGGCCCTTTGAATTTTTGCTCAACAGCATCCTGTCTTACGACGAAAGAGTTAAAACCTCAGTTTATGAAGTGCTCAGGTGTCTGACTTATAACGGCGCCAAATCGTGCCATTCAGAAAAAAATGTTGGAAGCCTTGAAAAAGGTAAGTGCGCGGACTTTTTGATTTTGAATCATAGTCCTTATGCGTGTGACA
>JAILRX010000200.1 GCA_024697985.1 Treponemataceae bacterium
ATTATGAATTGATATTGTCGTAAGCACTCTTGCTTGAATCCATATCCTTAAACAGATCAAAGGCCTGTCCAGCACCGATAGCTACACATTCCAATGGATTTTCAACAAGAATAACAGGAACACCTGTTTCTTTCTTAATCAAAGCAGGAAGTCCCTTAAGCAAAGAACCACCACCTGTCATTACGATACCATGAGTCAAAATATCTGCTGCAAGTTCTGGAGGAGTCTGTGCAAGAGTAAGTTTAATCTCATCTACAATCTGAGTAACAGGATCTTTCAAGGCTTCCCTTACTTCAACTGAGTCAATTTCAACTCGTCTTGGAAGACCAGTAATTGTATCGTTACCTCGAATTTCCATTTTTTCGATATTTTTATCTGGAGCTGCATTACCGATTTCAATCTTAAGTTTTTCAGCAGCTGCACCACCAATAACAAGCTGATATACATCTCGAACATGCTTGATGATGGCCTGGTCAAATTCATCACCACCAAGACGAATGGCATTTGTTACTACCATACCGCCAAGTGAAATAACAGATACTTCTGTAGTACCACCACCAATATCACAAATCATATGACCTTCCGGTTCATTGATTGGAATCTGAGCTCCGATAGCTGCAGCCAGAGATTCTTCAATTACATGAACTTCCTTGGCACCAGCCTTGAGAGCTGCTTCTTCAACAGCCTTTTTTTCTACTTCGGTAATACAACTTGGAATACCGATTTTCATTCGCATTGACTTGAAAAGTTTATGTTTTGGCATGATTTTAGTAATGAAATAACGAATCATTTTTTCAGTACTTTCATCATCTGCGATAACACCATCTGCCAAAGGTCGAATTGCCTGAATATCTCCAGGAGTTTTATACAACATTCTTTTTGCATCAGCACCAACAGCTACAACTCTCTTGGTACCTTTTTCAACAGCTACAACAGAAGGTTCATTTACTACAATACCCTGTCCCTTTACATAAATCAAAGTATTGCAGGTACCCAAATCGATACCGATATCTGTCGTAAAATTATCAAACAAACCCATTTTTATATTCCTCCAGGGGGATTTTCTATATATTAATTTAAATTATAAACCTAATTTCTTCCTTGCGCCAATATGATTGACATCAAGTTTTACAGCTTTACGCCACTCACTACGAGCTTTTGCAGTATCGCCATTTTTTTCATAAATATTTCCAAGTCCATAGTAAGCATCAGCACAATTTGGAAACTTTTCAGAAATATTTTCATATTCCTTTTTAGCCTCATTAAACTTGCCTTCTTCAAAACTGATGTCAGCAAGCAGGAGGCTGCTTTTCATTATTATATCATCATCACTGCTTTCTGAAATAATCTCAACCAGATAAGGCTTAGCGATGTTGCTCTGCTTATTCTTATAATACTGCAAAGCGATAGAATATAAAAGTATGTCTGATTTTCTATTTTTAAGTGCCCGCGTAAATTCAATTATGCTTTCCTGAGTCATGCCAAGATCTGCATAGCAGAGCCCCATGTATTCAGAAATATCTGGAGATTCATATCCGTTTTCAACTGCGAGCTGAAGATATTTAATGACTAAATCTGAGTAATAATAGTAGCCGGATACGCTGTTTTTTTGAAAATATGCTTTTCCCAGCATATAATAAAGCTGAGGAAGACTTGCCGCATTAGAACTGTAGATTGCAAACCTGATGCAATTTATGGCTTCATCAAGATAGTTCTGAGTATTGGTAACATCATTTTGAGACAGAGCTAAAAAGAAAGATGAATATCCGTGAAAAATAACGGCATTTATATTTAAAGGATTTTTTTCGATAAGAAGAGCAGAATCATCATAGACTTTCTGATAATCGTTCTGCTCCCAGGCTTTATAAAGACGGTTTACGGTAGGACTGACATTCTGGGATTTTGAAAAGAATGTTACAAAAAAGATAACAATGCCGGTAATCAAGACCAGAGCTGCAATCGAGATACATGCAATCATCAAGGCCTTTGACTTTCTTTTTACAACATTGCCCTCTTTTTTAACAAAATCTTTCATATCCCCCACACCAAAAAAAAAGAGATGGAAAAGTGAGCCGAGTTCTGTCACATCAGTTTCCCAATGTGCAATCATCTATCTGCACAATCCATTACTGAATTGCTCCAGCAGCCTACCCGTAATCATTTATCGGAAATAAGATTACTGCTTGACTTTGCTTCGAATGAGGTTTACACAGCCATTTTCTGTTACCAAAAAATGCGGTAGGCTCTTACCCTGCCATTTCACCCTTACTTAAGGTTTTGACACCAAAAGCGGTTTAATTTCTGTTGCACTGTCTGTCACAGGTAAAACCTGCGCCCGGTTGTTACCCGGCATTCTTTCCGAAGAAGCCCGGACTTTCCTCCCGTCCAGCATATCAGACACTGAACGGGCGATTGCTTTCCATCTCTATATTATTTTAATTAAAAATCCAAGTTTTCGTCAGATCTTTTTTCTTCAGAATCTTCATCTTCGTCGAAATCTTCTTCATCAGCAAATTCGTCATCATCAAGATCTGCAAGACTTCCAGTATCATCCATCTGGTAATACTGTTCTTCGTCACCTTCAACTTCCTGATAGTAAAGAATTCGGCTGCAATAAGGACAGAAAACAATTTTCTCACCTGAATGAACATCATTTGCAAACTGAGCAGGAAGAATCATATGACATCCGTCACAAACATTTCCCTTAACAGCTACGATACCTTTGTTATGCTTGCTCTTTACGATTCTCTTGAACTTGAAGATGATTTCAGAATCAATTCCTTCTGAAAGTTCAGCTTCCTGTTTTTCAAGGCTTGTAAGTTTAGCCTGATACTGTGTTACTTCATTATCAAGAGAAGCTTTGCTCTGTTCGAGTTCAGATTCCTGAGACTGAATCATTTCCTGACATTTATTAAGAGTATCATTCAGTTCTGCAAGTCTCTTTTCTTCTTTTTCAAGTTCTTTTCGAACTGTATGACCAAGTTCCTTAGAATCATTGATTTCTTTTTCCAAAGTTTCATACTCTCTGTGAGTAGCAACATTATCCATATCTTTTTCGGCTTTTTCACGCTGAGCTTCTGCCTGAGCCAATTTTACTTTCAAATCGCTGACTTTAGCTTTTGAGTCATCGTATTCACCATTTTTTTCGATAAACTCTTTCTTAAGTCGTGCAAGAAGTTCATCCTGTGATGTAAGCAATTTTGGAGCTTCATCAATCTGTGCCTGCAATTCATATTTTTCTGAAAGAACTTCCTGTAAGTTTCTCAGTTTATCAAATACTTCAACCATTTCTATAACCTCTTCAAACTAAACAAGTGGTAAAATATTATACAAAATTATAATTTAACTGTCTATATAATCTCTTAAGCCGCTGGACCTTCGAGGATGTCGCAACCTTCGCAATGCTTTTGCTTCAATCTGTCTGATTCGTTCACGAGTTACGTCAAAACAAAGTCCAACTTCTTCAAGTGTAAGCGAATAACCATCTTCAAGACCGAATCGCATTTTAAGAACTTCCTGTTCACGAGGTGGCAAAGTAGCCAGTACTTCATGAACCTGTTCCTGAAGCAATGTATAAGCAGTCTGATTTGCTGTATTTTCAACTTCCTTATCCTCGATAAAATCTCCAAGCAAAGAATCTTCTTCTTCTCCAATTGGAGTTTCAAGAGAAATAGGTTCTCGGGCAACGCTCTTAACCTGCTTAACCCTGCTTACCTGCCAGCCAAGCTGTTCTGCAATCTCTTCATCACTTGGCTCACGACCAAGTTTCTGCATGAGCTGTCTTGATTCTCGCATTACCTTATTGATCTGTTCAATCATGTGGACAGGAACACGAATGGTTCTTGCCTGATCAGAAATAGACCTTGTAATTGCCTGTCTGATCCACCAGGTAGCATAAGTTGAAAATTTATAGCCTTTTCGGTATTCAAATTTTTCAACAGCCTTGATAAGACCGATATTTCCTTCCTGAACAAGATCGAAGAACTGAAGTCCACGGTTGGTGTATTTCTTTGCGATAGAAACAACAAGTCGCAGGTTTGCATTGATAAGGCGGGTCTTTGTCACCTCAACCATCTTCTTTCCGCGAAGGATTTCCTTGGTCATTTCCTGGATTTCCTGTACGTTGTTTTCAAAATCATATTCGAGTCGACGGAGCTTTCTGTCGATTTTCTGAATCTGAGTGTAGACATCACGAATTTCATCAGCACTCATTCCGAGTTCCTGCTCAAGCTTCATTCTTTCAGACTTGATGGCGATTTTCTTACCCAGACTTCTGAGTTCAGAATAGTCGCTGATTCGAAGTTCCTTGGCTTTTCGCTCCTGCTTGTGCTGATATTCATCAATTTTCTTTGAGTTTTCGATGAACTTATTGGCAAATCTTTCAAGTTCTTCTGTCTGAATATCAATTTTCTGAAGTTCAGGCAGGATTTTTGCCCTAAGAGCCATCAATTCTTCATCTTCAAAGTAATTGACTACATCTGTTTCGTAAAGCTGCTTTTTGAGGGCCGTATACTGCTTCAATTCCGGAAGAATTGGCTTGAGGACATCGGCATAAGCAATCTGAAGTCGTCGTCTTTCAGCGATTTCCTCATTGATTTCTTTTCGAACCTTGCTTGTGCTTGGCTGTTCTACTTTAGTAAAGGCTTTTTTTGCGATTTCATAAAATTCAGGAATGATCATTCCAGAACTTTTGATTACGTCTTTGATAATGTTTTCACCTTCTTCCATCTTCATAGAAAGCTCAACTTCCTGTTCAGCTGTAAGAAGATTTTCCTTACCGATTTCTCTTAAGTATAATTTGATAGGATCATCACCACTGCTGCCAGCTTTTTCGCCGGTATAAACCATTCGTTTTTTCTCGGTGGTAACTTCTTTTACAACATCGTCCGAATCTTCTTCATCAAGAAGTTCGTCATCTCCCTCGTCATCGTCCATTTCACCTTCATCTTCAACAAACTCAATGTTGTTTTCCTGAAGTGTATTATAAACCTTCGACATTTTTTCAGTATTCTTGATGATGTCGGCCGGTAAAAGCTCATTCAACTCATCCCAATTTACCTGTTTCTTATCCTTAGCATAATCAACAAGCTTTGCAATTGCAGAATCCAGTTCGATATCTGTCATCCGATAATCCCTTTTAGTTGTATGTTTTTAATCCTGAATCATTGCCCGACAACTCTTTGTCTGAAAGGTCCAAATACGTCAAAAGACAAACAGAACGTAATTTAGAAAAAAAATTTCTATTCTCGAAACGACAGCCTGACCGACTAAAATGCGGCATTTCCCTACACGGCTCTTCTATTTTTTATATTTTTCTTTCGGAAGGTATAGAATTTTTATCCTGCAATTCTGGAACTTTTGATTAATGAAATCTCTTATTACGGCCTCAGAGTATAGAGTTTAAGCCTGACACAACTGATTCAGACTCGTTGATTTTTTAGAGTCCATGTCGGATTATAAAAAATCAGCATAGATATTAACAGCATTTTCGGCATTCGTCAAGGACTTTTTTACATTTTTTTTAAAATTTTATAATTTTTTGAGTTCGTTATCGATGCCCATGATTTCGGAAAGCAAAAACTCAAGATTCTTCTTTTCTTCGAGAGTGCTCTGATTAAACTTACATACCTGGTTCTGAAGATGGTCGCGTCGGCGCTTGAGGGAATTCCGCTTTATCAAATTGACACAGTCCTGGAAGACTTTGTCGTAGTTTTCCTGAAACTCACCTTTCGTAACTGAATTTACGGCCAGATCGCGAACCCGCTCGTCCGTGCATCGTGAAAGGAACGAATCAAAACTGGTAGAACCTTCACGGAAACACTCTTCAAGTGCAATGAACATGTCGCGCGCCAAAGGATCTTCAAAATCATCAACGTTCAAAGTGCTTCGCATCACGGAAAAGTTTTCCATTCGGGCAACCACTGCAAGCATGGCCCGAATTTCTGCATTTACGACAACAGGTCCCTTAGAAGCCTTTGGAGAACTTTCCTTTTCGTTTGATACGTATTTTTTTTCAGGCGGATTGGAACTTTGATTTGAAAAATCACGTCTTACGGCCTCCGGGTTCAAATTATAAGTCTGACACAGCTGATTAAGGCACGCTTCCTTTTGAATGTCAGATTTCAAAACCCGGATATATTTGAAAAATTCATAGGATGCAAGACGTTTTCCATCCAGAGTCGCAATATCAAATTTTTTTGCATAAACAGAAAGCAAAAAGTCTGCGTCAATCACGGCATTGTTGATTGCTTCAACCAAAACATCTTTTCCAAAATTGTTCAGAATTTCAGCAGGGTCTTTTCCACCCTCAAGCTTGACTATCCTTACAGAAAGCTCGTTCGAGCGGCACAGCATGATAGCCTTTATCGTCGCTTCAATTCCGGCATTATCAGAGTCAAACGAAAGATAGACCGTATCAACGAAGCGTTCGAGCATCTGGACGTGATTTTCCGTAAGGGCCGTTCCACAGCTTGCAACCGCATTTCCAATTCCTGCCTGATGATAGGCAATTACGTCAAAGTTCCCTTCGCAGATTACAACCTTTTTAGTAAGGCGGATTTCGTTTTTGGCAAAGTTGAAACCGAAAAGAGTCTCGCCTTTTTTATAATGAGCCGTTTCCGGGGTATTTACGTACTTACCTGACTTTTCAGGATCTCCGCGCAAAAACCTGGCACTGAAGGCAACGACATCTCCGCGCCTGTCAAAAATCGGGAACATCAGACGGTCACGAAAAAAAGCAAAGTCAGGATATTTTTTTGAAAAGAGACCTGTTTGAGCAAGAAATTCATCCGTGTAATTTTTTTTCTTCAAGAAGAATTTAAGCCATTTTCCGTCAGCCGGCGAATATCCGATTTTAAATCGGTCGGCCATTTCCTTGGAAATACCGCGGCTGTCCAGATAGTCCTGGGCAAATTTTCCCATCTCGGTTTCTGTCAAAAAATATCGGTAGGTGTCGGCAAGACGGTTATAAAGTCCGACATATTCATCGCGCTTATTGGTCGGTTCTTCGGGTACAAAATCAGAGTTGCCGTCGTAGACAACTTCGATTCCGCCTCTTTTTGCCAACTGCAGGACAGCCTCCGGAAAAGAAAGTTTTTCCATTTCCATAAAAAAATTGATTACGCTTCCGCCACGTCCGCAGCTGAAACATTTGTACATGCCTTTTTCCGGAATTATATGAAAAGACGGGGTCTTATCAGTATGGAAAGGACATTTTGCCCAATATTCGTTTCCACGCTTTTCAAGACTTGCGTATTCGCTGACAAGAGAAACAAAATCTGTACGCTGATTGACTTCATCAATCGTCGAAGAAGAAATTTTTGCCATCAGACTTTACTTTACCAACCTTCCAGTTTCTGTATGTTCTTCAAAATCAGTTGAAAAATGATGTCGGCCTACAGCAGGATCGACGAGCCTGAAAAAGTAATACTTTGTTCTTGGCGTATTTGTTGCCGCATCCAGAGCCACAAGACCAGGATTTGAAATCGGAGTCGGAGGAAGACCTGCGTAAAGATATGTGTTGTAGGGACTGTCGATTTTAAGGTCATTGTAAGTAATTACTTCAGGATGAGGTCGTCCTTCAATTTCTGTGATGATGTACTCGACGGTAGCGCACGAATAAAGTCCGATTGTCCTTCGAAGTCGGTTTGCAAAAACGCTTGCGATAAGCGGAGCTTCCTCTTCAAGACGATATTCCCGCTCTACGATAGAAGCAAGACGGAGCGTGTAATACATTTTATCAACAGAAAGAGACGAAAAGTTCTTGATTTCAGAAGTTCTGGAATAGAAATTATCCACCATGATCTTTACCACATCTTCGCCGCCCATACTTGGTGAAAAATAATAGGTATCCGGGAAAAGGAAGCCTTCAAAGTTGACGATTTTTTCAGGATCAAAGCCGAAACTTCTCAAAAGGTCGGCGTCCTTGCAGGCTTCTAAAAATTCTTCCTGGGAGCAGACTTCGTTTTCCTCGAGGAGAGCGCCGATTCTTCGCATCGTAAGGCCTTCCGGAACGGAAACCACGATGGATTCCTGCTTTCCGCTTTCAAGGACATCAAAAATCTGAGAAGGATTTAAAGATGAAGAAACCGTATAGACTCCGGCCTTAACAGAAGGCTTTCTGAGTCGGGCATAAATATAGAACGCATATTTTGATTTGATGATATTATTGGCCTTGAGGTCAGCTGCAATTGCCTTGGAGCCTTCTCCCTTTCCAACCTTGAGCCTGTACTCAACTGCATTTTCTTCGTTAGATTTTGCAGTAAAAAGACTGGCAAAAATTCCGATCCCACAAACCATAAGAGCCGCACAGGCACAAATAATTAAAACAACAAGCTTCTTTTTAGTTTTCATTGAAAAATTCTTCCGCCTCACCTATAGACATTACATCAGAAAGATAATCCGTAATTTTGAGTTCCAGATTGTTCAGAAAATATGAATGGCCGCTCTGCCGTTTCCTCAAAAGAAGGCACAATTCCTTGGCCTGTTCAAGAGTAAGAGAAAGTTCAAAATTTTCGATTTCCGGTTCAACTTCCTGATCATCCATAAATATCAATTCCTTAAACGTCAATTTCCTGATGCTCAACTGCAAGATCAATTTTCAAAGGTGATTTTAAAACCTTCTTGGAATACTCCCTTGCGTTGTCACGAATTTCATAAAGTTTTTTATCATCATACATCGGCTCGTGATGGAACATGTAAAGATGTTTTACGTGCCAGTGATTTGCAAAATCAACCATGTAGCAGTAAGAAGAATGTCCCCATCCCTCCTTTGCATGATATTCAACCGGCAGATACTGACAGTCTGCGATCATGATGTCCGCGTTCTCAAAGAAAACCTTGCGGTCATCAGTGTATTCAAAATCAGACAGTGCAATTTCTATATCGGTTGCAAAAATGATGCGTTTTCCGTCAGGCAGTATAAAAAGATACGAATAGGATGTATTCGGATGAGTCATTTCCCGTGCCCTTACGTAAACCTGACTTACGCAGAACGAACTTTCAGTCGAGATTTTGTGAAAAATCATTTTTGCACCCAAGGTCGTGAATTCAACCGGAAAATAAGGACCCCTCATCTGAGCGGCGATAAGTTCCGGCATCTTTTCAACCGGTGAATAAAAATGGATTTCCACGTTCTTGTTGAAAATCGGATCAAAAAAAGGAAATCCCTGGATATGATCCCAATGAAAATGCGAAAGGAAAATATGTATTTTTTTGACTGACTTAGGAAGGTTTTTCCCCAGTTCCCGGAGTCCAGTTCCGGCATCAAAAACAAAAATCTCTTCATCACTGAGTGCAAGCTGAACGCAGGAAGTATTACCTCCGACGTAAGATGTAAGATATTCAGGAAGAGACATTATAAAAGCCTGCTTTGAATCCTGACTTTTCAAATCAGATTCCTTTACACGCTCTATAATCGACTGAATCTTCACCATCAGGTTTTCTGATGACATGGTGGTCGGAATAGATCCACGTACTCCCCAAAACTTCAACTTCATTAGTTTTCCTTCTCGAATTCTTCAACAAAGTCTTTGAATTCACTTTTTTTAATAGGCACGTTTCTTTCGTAAGATATGACCTTTTCAGTAATCTCCGAAAGTTTGTGCAGTTCGCCACTGTCGATTCCCGGGCAATTAACCTTTTCGGCGACCCAGTCTTCACGGCTTTTCAAAAGACACGTCCAAAACGGATAGGTGCTGCACTGTATTGGTCTTTTTTCGTATGCAGAACAACCGTCCTGCCACAGAATGCAATCGTAGTTCTTTTTTTCCTGGAGGCACAAGACTTCGTTTCCGTCGTAATAGCCCACCCAGCGGCAGTATTTTTTTTCAAAATCGACCGGACTCATTTTGAAAAATTCAAGCAAACCTGAAAGATCCTGTCTTGAAAGATAGACATATCCTGGCTCTCCGCCACAGCAGTGCGAGCAGCGTTTGCAAGAGAATTTCAATCCGTCGGCAAAAAACATATCTGCCATAAAAACTCCATAATTATTTTACAAAAAAATTAAATAAAAAAAAAGGTGTTGAAATTAAATTCAACACCTTAATTTGGGGAGAGAAGGATTCGAACCTTCGAAGCGATAAGCAACAGATTTACAGTCTGCCCCATTTGACCACTCTGGAACCTCCCCAGATTTCGTTAAGCCTCAACTTTCATCAAGAGCTTTTTAAGCCAACTTAGGGATTCGAACCCTAGACCCCGAGATTACAAATCACGTGCTCTGGCCAGCTGAGCTAAGTTGGCATAACGAACAATTAAGACTATATATTTTTAACAAATTTATGTCAATAGCTAATCGATCAAAATTTTCTTGTAATAAGGCAAAAATTTATCCCTGATGATTGATGCCCAGGAATACTTTTCCTTCACGGTATTTGCTGCAAAAATCTGAATTTCCCTGATTTTTTCAGGCTCACCCTGCAGGATTTCAGAAGCACGCAGCATCGAAATATAAAGATTTGAAGACGTATTGTTCGAATAGGTAAATCCCGTCTCGCCGTTTATGATCTTGTTCAAGCCGCCAACTGCATGTGCAATCGGAATCGTACCGTAAATCTGAGCGATAAAATCCTCAAGGCAGCATGGCTCAAAAATACTCGGCAAAACAAGAAAATCAGCACTGGCAACGCAGTTTCTTGCAAGAGCCCTGTCAAACCCCTTGATGTAAACGTATCTGCCCATGTATTTTATGGCAAGTTCTTCCTGAATTTTTTCGATATATTCCTGTCCCTGACCGTGAACCAAAAAGCACACGTTCCGGTTTTCAGCAAGCATTCTATCGGCGACGTCAGAAAAAATTTCTACGCCCTTTTGTGAAACCATCCTGCCCTGATATACAAAACAGATGGTTTTATCATCAATCTTCGAAAAGTTTCCGCAGCATTCCAGGTTCTGAATTTTTCCAGGACAAGAATTGATTCTGGCGAAAAACTTCTGTCTCAACTCTTTTTTACCTTCAAAATCTCCGTCACAAGGACTGAAGGTCGTTTCGAGAAGCGAAACAGCCTTATTTTTTGGATCATAGCTGTCGTAATCAATTCCGTTGGTGATTCCTTCGATACGGGTTCCAGACTGGGCAAAATCCCTTGCAAGAAGGCAGAACTGATTGCTCGTGTCATAAAGTTCTTCAGCGTACCAAGGAGAAACCGTCGTAAGATGTGAATAATACGAGGCAAGAAGAAAAGGCTCGACAGAAGAATCGCTGTAAAACGAACGGCCCTTTTTCAAGACATTTTCAGGAAGATTTGTAATCCTGTGAGCAAACTCAATATTAGGAAAGGACTGAAGATAGCCTGGTCCTGCGTTATGAATAGTCACGACAAATTTAGTCGAGGCAAAAAATCGGACGAAAGGAAAGACGTTTCGCGCAAAAACAGGAACAAGGGATGTCGCCGCATCGTGACAGTGAATCAAAGCCGGACAGGTTTCAGAATTGTAGCCGTAATAAAGAACAGCCTGCTGAAAAAGCGAATTCATATGGAAGGAATCCTTATGACCGGTTCCCTTCACAAATTCAGGATTTTCCTTAGCATCCTCATCAGTGTAGACGTAGACTGCTCTTTTTGAAGAAAAAATCTTGCTCATCACAAAGATGATTTTTACGTCATCATAAAGGGCGCTGGCATATTCAACCTTGTGAACTTCCCCATCAACTTTGATTTCAGATGAAAAGTCAAGCTTTTTGAAGTCAGAGACTGCAGAGAGGTCCGTGCACTTATAGAGAGGGATAAAAACCGTAGTCTTTACGCCAATTTTCTGGAGATTAACAGCCATGGAACAGACGACATTTTTTACTCCGCCCGCTTCAGCAATGTGATTGAATTCTCGGCTCACAATCCAGATTGATTTTATCAATGAACAATCAATTTCATCATTCATAAACTATCCTAAAAACACTGATTAATCATTTTTTAAATCCGGACGCAATGCCTGAGCACCGTTCAAATAAACACTTTCCGGTTTTTTATCCGAATAGGCATGAATCATGATTCTGATTACTTTTTTCAGACTCTCCTCAAAAACCGGTTCCTGGGCGCAGAAAAGAGCGACAGAATCAGCGTGACCTGAAAGCCTCAAAGCCTTTGCAGGATTGATGGCAGTCAAATCCGGTGTAGTCGTAAACTGAATGGAAATCATGTCCTGTTCAGAAAGATTATTTTTACTGATTAATTTTTCGAATAACGATTTTGTATTATTTATGATTTCTGCCTGCGTATTTTCAGTACAGATTGCACCTCTAAACGCATACACTCTTTTATCTGTCATATTAACCACCCATAAACATGATAAATATTATGATTGAAATTTGTCAATCGATAAATGCTCAAATTAAGTTTACAATTATCCTAAATCCCCGAAGCAAACAGATTAAAGGCCGTAAAAAAATACATCAGCAAAAATGAAAAGACCATAAAGAGAAAAAATGGGATTATGTAGAAAAAGTAGGATTTTTTTCGCACGATGCCGTAAATTATGGCTACGACAATCGATATTATTGAAAAAACGAAGGCTCCGATTGAAAATATCGTATTCATTCTGACCATAGCAAAA
>JAILRX010000209.1 GCA_024697985.1 Treponemataceae bacterium
CTAAGCTTGGCATTATAGTTGAAGCCCATTGCCCTTCCGTGTGCGCCGGCATCGTGCACGATAACCAGATCTCCAACATCAATTTTTGGAAGATTTCTGTCCACACAGAACTTGTCGCAGTTTTCACAAAGCGAACCTACAACATCGTAAACGTGATCGCACGCCTCGTTTTCTTTTCCTGCTACGCTTACGTGGTGATAAGCCCCGTACATACCAGGCCTCATAAGGTCGGCCATCGAAGCATCAACTCCGATGTATTCTTTATAAATGTGCTTTTCGTGAATGGCGCGAGTTACAAGCCATCCGTAAGGACCTGTGATCGGTCGGCCACATTCCCAGCAGATTCTAAGAGGATCAATTCCGACAGGCACGATAAGGCGATCGTATTCAGCCCTCATTTTTTTTGCAACTTCATCGTAATCAACTGCAACCTGGTCCGGTTTATAAGGGATGCCAAGACCACCGCCCATATCAATGAATTCAAGGTTGATGTCCAGTTTTTCCTTGAGTTCAACCGCAAGTTCAAAAAGAATTCTTGCAGTCTCAACAAAAGAATCAGGATTAAGTTCGTTTGAGGCTACCATCGTGTGGAGTCCGAAACGTTTGCATCCCTTTTCCTTGCAGATCTTATAAGCTTCGAAAATCTGGTCGCGGGTCAAGCCGTATTTTGCTTCTTCAGGCTTTCCGATGATGGCGTTTACACCGCCCTTTTTCAAAGGGCCCGGATTATATCGGAAACAGATAAGTTCAGGGAGTTTTCCCAAATTCTTTTCAAGGTAGTCAATATGAGTAATATCATCAAGGTTGATGATATTGTTTCGCTCAAAAGCGTATTTGTATTCGTGGCTAGGAGTTTCATTTGAAGTGAACATGACAAGTTCGCCATTGATTCCGGCCTTTTCAGAAAGAATCAGTTCAGGAAGGCTCGAGCAGTCGGTTCCACATCCAAGTTCTGCAAGAATTTTAAGGATGTATGGATTAGGAAGGGCTTTTACGGCAAAATGCTCCCTGAATTCAGGAAAAATCGAAAAAGCCTTTGTAAAGCGCTCCATGTTTTCGCGGATGGCCTTTTCGTCGTAAAGATAAAAAGGTGTCGGATACTGTTTTGTCAACGCTTCCAGTTCATTCTTGGAAAGCGGAAATGTTTTTTTAGCCATGTTTACTCCTGTGTATCAGCATAAAAAATGGCGCTTATTAGGCGCCATCGTAACTAGCTTTCGCTATTGATTAAAGGTTATCGAAAAATCCCTTTGCCTTAAGCAATTCAGCATTCAAGATACCGCCCATTGCAGCACCTCGTTTTGTATTGTGGCTCAAAGCAACGAATTTAACGTCGAATACAGGACATTTTCTGAGTCGGCCTACAACGCAAGCCATACCCTTTTCTGTTTCCCTGTCACGTCGTGGCTGAGGACGGTTGTCTTCGTGTCGAACGACGATTGGTTTTGCAGGAGCTGAAGGCAAGTCCAATTCCTGTGGAACAGATTTATATGAAGTCCAGATCTTTTCAATTTCTTCAAGTGAAGGTTTTTTATCTTCAGGCAGATCAAATTCCAAAGAAACGCAGGCTGTGTGGCCGTCTACAACTGGTACACGAGTACAGGTTGATGAAACCAAAGGAAGACCTGCATTTTCGATTTTGCCGTCCTTAACAGTTCCAAGAATCTTAAGGCATTCTTTTTCTGTTTTTTCTTCTTCTCCACCGATGTAAGGTACGATATTGTCGATCATGTCAAATGAAGCAACACCTGGATATCCGGCACCTGAAGTTGCCTGCAATGTCGTTACGATCATTCTTTTTACAGGGTAACCAGCCTGAATCAAGGCATGAAGAGGCATCATGTAAGTCTGCAAAGAACAATTTGGCTTTACAGCGATGAAACCCTTATCCCATCCATGATGTTTTTTCTGCTCAGCAATAACATCAAGGTGTGAAAAGTTGATTTCAGGAATCAACATTGGAACGTCTTCTGTCCAGCGGTTTGCACTGGCATTTGAAACAACAGGAATACCTTCAGCAGCATAAGCAGCTTCCAAAGCCTTGATTTCGTCCTTGCCCATTTCAAGAGCACTGAAAACGAACTTGCATTTTCCGATAGCAAGTTTTGCATCATTTGCATCCTGAACAGTAAGATTCTGAACACCACTTGGAATTTCTGCACCGATAAGCCATCTGTTTGCAACGGCATCCTTGTATAATTTTCCAGCAGAACGAGGTGAAGCAGCAACATAACTTACTTCAAACCATGGATGATCTTCCAAAAGTTTGATATAGCGCTGACCAACCATACCTGTAGCACCTAAAACGCCAACCTTGATTTTTTCTGACATAATCATTGTCCTCACAAAAAAATTTATAAATTACACTCCTTGAGTGCATCTTCGATAATTTTTTTAGCAGAATCACAAACTTCAACGAGAGGAAGTCTTAATCCTCCGGCAGGAAGTCCCTTGTAATTCATTGCATATTTAATTGAAGTAGGATTTCCGTCTACAAAGGCTGCCTTGAAGAAAGGCAAAAGTCTGTAATGGATTTCACGAGCTTCCTTGATGTTTCCTTCCAAAGCTTTCTTTGTCATTTCAACAACAAGCTGTGGAGCAACATTTGATACAACTGAAATAACACCATCTCCACCAGCGGCAAGCATTGGAAGAGTAAGGCTGTCATCACCGCACAAAACAGAAAAATCATCCCGTTTTCGGCTGATTTTTGAGATTACATCCATCATCTGGTTGATGTCACCGCTGGCTTCCTTTACGCCTGCGATGTTAGGAAGTTCAGCAATTCTCTGCAAAAGCGGAGTAGAAATATTCTTTCCGGTTCTTCCCTGGATGTTATATACGATGATTGGAATTCCGACTTTTGAAACAGCTTCAAAGTGTCGGAAAATACCTTCTTCAGAAGGTTTGTTATAGTAAGGAGTTACGACAAGAGCGTAATCTGCGCCCATATCCTTTGCTCTCTGTACATATTCAACTGCATCAACTGTGTAGTTACTGCTTGCACCAAGGATAATCGGAATGTCCCGGCTTTTTCCCTGAGCAGCCAATTTTTCTTTATATGCTTTTACTTCTGAAACAATGATTTTGATAAGTTCAATTTCTTCATCGTTTTCTTCGAGTGTAGGAGTTTCACCTGTTGTACCTAGAGGAACAAGCCCTGTAATTCCAGCATCAAGCTGCTGTTGAATCAACTTTCTCCATCCCTCATAGTCGATGGAGCCATCAGCAAACATAGGTGTGACAAGAGCGGTAAAAGCTCCCTGTAGTTTAGCCATTTTTTAGCCTCCAAAAAATTAAGCGCACAAACGCCTTTCTTAATTATCACATTTTTGAGTAAAAATTACAATAGAAGTTAAGTTAGATTCTAAAATACCACACTTCTATTTCCTTAAAAAAACAGGTATAATCAAAGCATGAGAATATTTGTTTTACGTCACGGACAGACCTGCATGAACGCAAGAAACGAAATCATGGGGCGGACAGACGACAAGCTTTCAGAAGAAGGCAAAAAACAGGCTCAATCAGCCGCTGAAAGAATCGCTTCGTTTCCCAAAGAAAAACTTCCAGACATCATTCTCTGCTCACCTCTAAGCCGCGCAAAACAGACTGCTCAATTTGTCGCAGACGAACTTGAAAAAACATGCGGCATCAAAATCAACGTTCAGTATGACCAGCGCCTCATCGAACAGGATTACGGCCAGATGGAAGGAACTTCAAGGCTCTCTCCTGAATTCGCACAGTCAAAAAAGGAATTCGCTCTTCCTACCGGAAAGACCGGAGAAAGTCATTTTCAGCTGGCACAGAGAACCTACAATATTCTCGATGAAGTTTGCTCAACTTACAAAGACAAGAACGTGCTGCTCGTTACCCACGGAGGAATCTGCCGTGTCATCGCAACCTACTTCACACCAATGACTAACGAAGAATACGCTTCCTGGCGGGCCGACAACTGCCAGATTGACGAATACGAAATAAACTAAACTTAAAGGCGGAATTTATAGAATGGAAAATCGTGCAGAATTCAACGGAAATTTATCAGATCTGACATACGGATTTGTAGGGCTCGGACTGATGGGCGGCTCAATGGCTAAGGCCATCAAAAAGTTCATTCTTAAATCGGGCAAAATTCTTGCCTGCACCAGAAAAGAAAGCGCCCTTAAGGATGCCAAATCCCAGGGAATAATCGACGATTACTGCGTCTTGAAACCGGAAAACGCTGAATCAATTAAAAAAATGCTTGGCGAATGCGACATGGTTTTCGTCTGCCTTCCACCTAAAAACACAATTGAATTTTTGGTCGAACACAAGGACAACTTCAAGAAAGGATCGATCGTAACGGAAATTGCCGGAGTAAAAACCGGCGTTTTCAAGGCCTTTCCTCTTGGAATGGACGGCGTAAACTTCATTCCAGGTCATCCGATGGCTGGAAACGAACGGGAAGGCTTTGCCTACTCTGATGAAAACATCTTCCAGAACAGAAACTACATCTTTCTTCCCTATGAGGACACAGACCCAAAGGCGCTGGACACTTTCAAGGAAGCGATGAAGTCAATCGGCTTTACAAACCTCATCGTGACCGATTGGAAAACGCACGATCATAAAATAGCCTTTACAAGCCAGCTCTGTCATGTAATAGCTTCAAGTCTTGTAGACTGTGCTGAAGACACACAGGTCACTCAGTTCGGAGGCGGAAGTTTCGAAGACCTGACACGAATCGCGCTTATAAACGCGCCTCTTTGGACTGAACTTTTCATCTCAAACAAAGAAGAATTGATTTCTCATATCGAAAACTTCGAAAAATCTTTGGATAAAATCAAAAATCAGATTAGAAATGAAGATGCAGATGAGCTTAAGGAAACGCTGACCGAGGTTCGAAATCGCCGGGCCATGATGGCACAGTTCATGAAGAAAAAATAGGAGACGTCCATGACAAATCATACGACTTCATGCAAGTAATGGAACTGAAGAAGAAAAACCATATCAAGTAAAACAGAATGGCATTCAGATGATTTTCGCTCCGCAGAAAAAGTAGCCGGCGCGGGCCAGCAAGAGGCGGCCCTTACATTCCAAGCATGTTGAACTCAGCAAAGGAGATTTCGACTTTGTAGTTTTTCTTTGAGCCGACCTTTGACTGCGGATATTTTATCAGCACTGATTTTTTTGTCTGACTGTAATACCAGCCTTCATCAGCTTTTTCAAAAGCCTTGCGGTTGATGAATTTTTCAAGTTCCTTTCCGTCAATCAAAACAAAAAAAGGACATTTTTTTGGATAAATCACATCAAGAAGAACTTTTTCAACCTTGGTTTTATAACTTCCCTCTACGGCAAAATCGAGGATTGCCTTTTCCGAAGTTTTTTCAGAAGGAGAAGTCATGTTTATTGAAGTCCTGCAATATTCGCCCTTTTCATAGGCCTTGGTAAGACCGTCATCTTCATAAAGAACGAATTT
>JAILRX010000222.1 GCA_024697985.1 Treponemataceae bacterium
CCAGCGCATGGACGGCCTTTACAAACTCGTTTCTGAGGCAGTTGTATTCGTCCTTGGTTAGTTCTGCGCTCATCGTATGGCCCATCTCGATAAAATATGGCGGATAGTAAATGTGGCGTTCTGCAAAGCCTGTAATCGTGACGTTTCCGTTTACGACGAGGCTGTCGATGCTGAATTCGCGGCCGTCCATATACTCTTCGAAGATGGCGCGGCCTGACCTTGAATTATTGATTGCAGCTTCGACTGCAGGAAGAAACTCAGAAAGACTGTTTACCATGCGGCAGCCGCGCCCGCCCATGTTGTCGCAGGGTTTGACGACGTACGGGAAGCATGTGGCGTCGAAGCCGCAGGACGCGAGGAAGGCGGCGACGGGGTCTGTCGAGGCGCCGGCCCTAGTTGTGGCAGCGCTCGATGCGTCTGCTTCGCTCGCTGTGGCCGGGCTCGATGCGTCTGCGGCGCTAGTTGTGGCGGCGACCCTTGTTGTGGCCGGGCTCGACTTGGCGGCGCGCAGCGAGTCGAGGGTTGCCCTCGTTATCTCGGTGAATCGCGGACTTCCAACGCCGCATTCTGCGAAGCGCTTTCTCATCTGTATTTTATCAGAAGCATTGATACAGGCTTCAAAACTATGGCATGGAAGGCTGAACTTTTCTGCGATATAGGCAACATTTGCCGAAAAATCGGTGCCGGCCGTAAAAACTGCGTCCAGGTGAGATTCATCATCAATTTTTTGAGCAAGATTTAAAAGTCCTTCCCTGTCCTTAAGGTCAACGACGAAAAATTCATCAGCATATTTTCTTCCAATTGCATCAGGATTTCCATCAGCAACAAAAGTCTTGCAATTCAATTCCTTAGCGCTTGTAATTGCAGGTACCTGCATCAAGCCCGCTCCGAGAATAAGAATGTTTTTCATTTCTATCGGTCCTTTTTTACACAGTAAATTTCGAAGGTGTCGCCCAAACGAAAAAGCTTGAAGTTGAAGGCAAACAGTTTATAAAAGAAATTTTTCTGTGAAAAATTGTGCTTTTTGATGAATGGATGTCTTTCAGGATGGATTCCGCTTGAAACAATTTTTTTGACTTTAAAACCGTTTTTTTCAAGAATGATTCGGGCTGTTTTTGGTGACCAGATTGAATAGTGATCGGACGGACTGTTTTCATAAAATGAAGCCGTGTTTTTTCTGCCCGAAACACCTGTTGAAGATGGAGTTGAAAAAGCAAAAACTCCGCCCTTTTTGAGGATGGCCTTTACGTTTTTCAAAATTACGTTGAGATTTTCAAAATGCTCGATTACGTACCACATCGTGACAGCATCAAACTCGCCTTCTTCAGTAAATCCATCAGTAAAACTTGCAACCTTGCCTTTGAATCCGAGTTTATTGACATGTTCGATGGCACTTTCACAAACGTCAATTCCATAAGGCATCCAGTTTGGAGTCTCACTTGCGGCGCTAAGGTAAGGACCGTAGGCACATCCGACATCCAGGACTTTCTTTTGAATTTCCGGAGTCTGAACATATTTTGCAACATACGCATGACGCTTAAGGCCGCTTGCTTTAATCGATTCAAAATCTTCAAGATAGGTTTTTCCATACTGATTTTTATATTCTGAATCAAAATAATCAGAATTATATTTTCGTTTTTCAGCATTGATGAAACTGATGTAATCAATTCCACATTTTGAACAGCGTCTGATAGTCTTAATTTTATCGCGCGAAACAATCGGATCGAAAAGATAGCCTGAATTTTTTCTGCAAACCGGGCAGTCATAAGTCGTCTGGAACTTGAGGCTATCAAAAAAGGAAGAAAGATTTTTTCTTGCATCAACTTTATCAGCTGCATTTTGCCTTAAAGTTTCGAGAAATTCTGAAGGATTGTAGATTTCAAGATCGAAAAGCTTTTTGAAATAATCCATCAGATAGTCAGGATGAATCTTATTGGATGGAATATCAGCAAATCCATATTTTAGTGAAAGATTTCTGTGGAGCTTTGTCGGGGAAACCGTGAACACAAGGGAACCTGCGGCAATTGCTTCGAAAGCTGAAAACCCGTAGTAAGTGATTACAAGGTCGTATTCATGAAAATCTTCGACAAGACCTTCGAGTTTGGAAGAACCGTTTACGAACGTAAAGTCATAGGCCGAATTCTGTTCCTTCAGGTCAGCAAAAGCCTTGAGAATCTGAGATGAAAGTTTTTCGTTTCCGGTAGAACCAAAAAGCAAAAAGACTTTTTTAATTTTAGAAAGGTTTTCTGAAAAGTCCGCATCCTTTGAAAAACGGTTTTGATTTAATTTTTTCGGCACAGGAATGAAATCAATTCTTTTTAAGTTGATATTCTTTTCGTTTATGAAAGACGGAATTATGTTGAGGTTATAGACGGTTTTTTCAAGAATCTTATCACAGGCTCCGTCATCAATTGTGACGACCGGGGCAAACCTGGAAAAATAATCCACCGTGGATTTTGAACTTGAAAAATCGTCAAGAACGATGAGTTTGTAATAATTTTCAGGGATGTCACCAAAAATGAACTGATCTGAAGTGATTTTGCCATTTTCAAGCTCGCATTTTGTAAGCTTTTCCAAAACGGCATTTTCCCAAATTTCTTTTTTTCCACAGTAAAGGTCCGCATCACAGTTAATTGCAAGATCAAGGCATCTTCTGAAATGCCCGGTTCCTGTTTTTACCTGAACGGCAGGAACGAAAAGAATCGGATAGTTGACCTTGTCTGAAGATTCAAGTTCGATGATATTTTTGGTGGTCAACTCGATGTTTGATTTTTGTGCAAGCGACACGACTTTTTGTGCCTTAAAATAGTCTGCAAAAGTATCGATTGTAGTTCTGAGTTCCGGATGATTGTATTTTTTAGGGCTTGGCTCAAATACACAGTTATATCTGTCTTTATGATTGTAAAGGGCCGGTCCTACGTGTTCGTGATCATAAGGATCTGAAGTAAAAGTTTCAGACTCAAGAAGAGACTTTACGTTAAGTATTTCTACCCCGCTTCCATGTGGGAGACCTGTCCACGTGAAATAATCAATTTTTTGGGTTCCGCTGAGGTTCTCGTATTTTTGGCACATTTCGTTAGCAGCATCAACAAACAAAAACGGATTGTCGGCTGTTGCGCGAATGATATAATCCGGGAATTTATAGATATCGTTCAATTCGATGAATCGGAGGAAGGAACAGAATCGGTTCAGGACATCAAGCTCGCTTCCGACAAAAACTTTC
>JAILRX010000263.1 GCA_024697985.1 Treponemataceae bacterium
CACTTTTTCTGCTGATTCGTTTTCATCGACGGTAAAATCAGGAGAACTTTTGACGGTTCCTTCTTCAATCCATTCTTTAAGGCTTTCGTTTTGAGTCTGGAAAAATTCAGAAGGCATTTTCTCTGAGATGTCGCCATTCAAAAACCAGTTTTTCTCCTGCCAGAACAAGTCAGCTTTACGGATATCCTGGATGTTTTCATCTTTTTTCCTGTCGTTTTCTTCCAGATAGCTTACTGGCTGAGAATAATCAGTGAAGGTTTTTTCTGAAGCGCTGAACATGAAGTTCCCGTTTTCAGAATGCATCATATAAAGTCTGATGAAAAGTTCCGAGACGTTCTGCTCGGTTGCGTTTCCGAACATTTTCTTTCGCTTGTTGTCCAAAAGAAACGGAAGTCTTTTGTATACGACCGAAGTTCCGCTCTGACTTGCATTCAAGATCACTTGTACTTTGAAAGGTGCCGTTGCCGAAAGTTTGTAGTCGAGGATTGAAACGCCTTTTTCCTTGGACTGAGCAAGATATTTTTTCTCTGAAAGGATCTGACAGAAAAAGGTGAAAGGTGAATCAAGAGCAAAATCCTCGTAATTGTTTTCCAGGTCGATGAGTGCGCTTAGCTCTGAAACACATCGGCTGAGGATGTTGTCTGTTTTTTCAGAGCAGAGACTCAGATCGAAAAAAGCTTCTCTAAATTCAAAGTATCGCGTCCTGATTTCGTCAAAGCTTTTGGCCTTTACCATTTTTGTCGTGTGGTTTTTGAGGCTTTTGTAAAAGTTTGCGACCTTTTCTTCGGTGCTGTATTCTTTGAGCGATTCTTCCCAGATATCAATCTGTCCGTTCTGTCCTTCAAAACTGCAGATGCAGTGGTTTTTCTGTCCGAATTCGATGAGCTGCTGAATCGCGTCGCTGTCGTTCCATGGAAGCTCGTTGTTCAGGATAAGGTTTCGGATGCTTTCGTAGCCGAAATTGCTCGAAACACATTCTGAAAGGTTTTGGAAAAGTCCGCCGGCGCCGCTTGAAGAAAGAGGTTTTGCGTAGCGCGAAACGTATGGAATCTGGAACAGGTCGAAATCGCGCATGACGTAGGCGCCGTAGCTGTCGATGTCGGTGATGCTGACTGCCATGTCGCGCCAGTCGATGCCCTGTTCCTCGTGAATCTTTCGTAAATAAAGACAGGCATTCTTTATTTCGATTCGTGAGTTGCTGAAAAACTGAACGTTTGCCTTATCAAGAATTTCCTGGTTCATTTCGCACTCATCAACTTTCACAAGCCTGATGTCCGGCGAACTTTCAAGAATCAATTTGTATTCTTCGTAATCCGAAAGAATTTCAGGAAAGAAAATGATGTATTTGTTGCCGTCGTTTTCAAAAGGCGGGATTTCCCAGGCCTGTTCGAAAAGTCCGTTTTTCTCGAGAAAATCAAAGTATCGCTGATAGATTTCGTTCAGGTCATTGTCCTGATCGTCAAAATCCTTGGAATCTCCGGCATATTTTTTCCACAAGGCAAGGGAAGGCAGAATCTGTGCAATCCAGGAAGCGAAGTTTTGTGCATCCTGTGCAAATTCGCGGCTGATGAAATATCTTAAAAATGGATTTTTCGAGTTTTCGCTTATCAACTTGCATGCGAACATCTTCCTCAAGGTTGATGGAATCGGTTTTCTATCCTGCTGTTTTGAACGGATTGAGTTTTCTTTGAACTCATCCCAGGCCATGAATCGTTCTTTTGCAATCGCCCTGAATCCTGAAATTTCCGTAGCCCGCTCCAGCCATCTGTTTACCGAAGTCTGACTTGAAAAGATGAAAATCGTATTCTGATTTTTCATTTCATCGCTGATGATTTTTTCGACTGTGTTTTGTGCCATTTGCTTTCCTTTAATTTTTGTACCTTAAGTATAACATATAAATGTCTCAATGAATGATATAGATTGATTTTTCTTTTAGATTTATTCACAACTTTATCAGATATTCAATTTTAGAAACGTTTACTTTTACCTACAAAATTGATATATTTTTTATATGTTAAGACTCGAAAATATTGAATGGGCAACACCCACAGGCGAACAGATTTTACAGGGAATCAACATCACGTTTCCGGATAACAAACTTGTTGTAATTACAGGTCCGAACGGTGGTGGTAAAACAACTACAGCAAAAATCATCGCAGGAATTGAACATCCTCAAAAAGGAAAGATTTTTCTTGATGATGAAGACATAACAAATCTTGATATTACGGAACGAGCTAAAAGGGGAATCAGTTTTGCATTCCAGCAGCCGGTTCGTTTCAAGGGAATAACCGTTCGGGACATCCTCAGGATGGCAAGCCCGACTCCGCTTAAAGAAAGCGAGGTTTCAGATCTTTTGCATAAGGTCGGACTTTGTGCAAAGGACTACCTCGACAGGGAAATAAATGCGGCCTTGAGTGGCGGTGAAATCAAACGAATCGAAATTGCAACAGTTCTTGCACGCAAGACGAGAATTTCAGTTTTTGATGAACCGGAAGCCGGAATCGACTTGTGGAGTTTCAACAACCTGATTGATGTTTTCTCGAAACTCCGAAAAGAAAAGAACGGTTCTTTGATCGTAATTTCCCATCAGGAAAGAATTCTTTCAATTGCAGACATCATCGTTGTTGTCGGCGACGGAAAAGTCAAAAAATCAGGTCCTGCCGTAATGATGCTGCCTGAAATCATGGCAAATGCACCGCAGGCAAAATCAGACTGTCCAAAGGGTCGGGAGGTAACATACAATGGCTAATGAAAATATCGATAAAGATACCGAAGATCTTTTGCGTGAGATTTCTGATTACGATGGCGGCGAATTCAAGGGTGCATATAACATCCGTGTAAACTGCAAGAAGGCTGAACGAAAATCAACCGAGCATATCAAGATTGAAGATCTCGAAGGAAAACCTGGACTTTCAATCAAGATTGAGCCTGGAACAAAGGGCGAGACCGTTTATATTCCAGCCTGCGTTACAAAAGCCGGCGTTGAAGATTTGACATATAACGATTTTTACGTAGGTGAAGGTGCTGATGTTACGATCGTAGCAGGTTGTGGTGTCCACACTGAAAC